>MUZZ01000054.1:1229-1432 GCA_003266075.1 Methanosphaera sp. rholeuAM74 | reverse complement strand
TTTTTCATCTCATCCATAAGGTTAATGTTAGTCTGCATACGTCCTGAGGTATCTATTAGTACAACATCTTTTCCTGTTGCACGTGCATGGTCTACTGCATCATATGCCACTGCTGCTGGGTCAGAATTTCTTGCATGTTTGATGATTTTAAGGTTAAGGTTATTTGCATGGTGTTCTAGTTGTTCTATTGCACCTGCCCTGAA
>MUZZ01000054.1:671-1174 GCA_003266075.1 Methanosphaera sp. rholeuAM74 | reverse complement strand
ATTGTCGTTGTCTTACCTGTACCATTTATTCCTACAAACATTATCTTGTATGGTTCTCCTTTATTCTTTGATTCTTCTATGTCACCTAGTAAGTCATATGAGCCGTTGTCGATGATTTTTCTGATTGCATTTTTTAGTGCGTCTATTGTGAATTGTTCCATGTCTCCCCTACGCTTGATTTTTCTTCCTATTAGGTCTTCTTTGACATCTTCGACTATGACTTCTGCTACCTCGTATGCTACGTCTCCTTCTAGTAGTGACATTAATAGTTCATCTAGTATGTCTTCTATGTCTTCTGCTGTTATTGTTTTGGTGGTGATGAACGAGAACATTCCACCTTTTTCTTCTTTTGTCTCTGTTTTTTCTTTTTTTGATGGTTCTACTTTTTCTTCTTTTTGTTCGTCTTTAGGAGTTTCTGTTTCTGTTTTTTCTTCTTTATCCTTTTTCCTGAAGAATCCGAATCTCTGTTTTTTTGTCTCTTTTGTTTCTTCTTTACTTTCTTC
>MUZZ01000054.1:0-587 GCA_003266075.1 Methanosphaera sp. rholeuAM74 | reverse complement strand
TCTACTTCTTCTGCTTCTTCTTCTTCAGTTGTTGTTTCTTTGGGTTCTTCCTGAACTTCTTCTACTTCTTCTTCTATTTCTTCTTCAGTTTCTTCTACGGCTTCTTCTTCTGTTTCTTCTTCATCACTTTGAGTGGTGGTTGTTTCTTCTTTTTGTTCAACTTCTTCTTCATCTTCTGTTGTGGTATATTTTTCTTCTATTGATGCTAGTTCTTCTTCAAGGCTATCCAATTCTTCTAAGCGTTCACTTTGTGTTTCTTCTTCTGGTACAATGTCTGAAGCATCTTTTACTGTTTTCTTTATCTTTTTTCTTAAAAAATCAAACAAAATTTCACTTTCCTTTATCCTGAATTGTTTTATCATTATTATATTTGTTTGATTTGAATTAAATAATTATGGAAATTTGTGTGTAAAAAAATAGTTAATCTTATCTGGTGGTGATTTGACTTTTATTGTGGTGTTTGGCTTTAAATATGTGTATAAAGTTAATATTTACCTTTTTTTATTTTTGTATTGTTTTTTGTTCTTGTTTTTTTCTATTAGTTTCATTCTTTTTTCTATTAGTTTCTTGATTGCCTTGAACATTTT
>MUZZ01000306.1:429-6428 GCA_003266075.1 Methanosphaera sp. rholeuAM74 | reverse complement strand
CGACGTTATACTATGTTGCAATCTCTCCAACTTTCTCCTGTTTTTGTATTGTAGTTTTCAACATAGCCTGTCTTTTGGTTGTGTTTCTATTTTATTCAAGGGGCTGCATATGGGTCTATTCCATGTCCGTAGACCCAGTCCCCATCTTTTGGAGTCTCTCCATGATTCATCGGATTTATTGGATGTTTTTGGTCTTGGTGGCTAAAAAATATAAAAGTAGATGGGTGGTTAGTTCATAAAAAGTCGGTGTAGTCATATTTGTTATCTGAGAATACATGTCCACATCGTGAGCATTTATGTGCCTTGCACAAGTAGGCACTATTATACATACTCTGTGTGTAACCGTTTTCCCTTAGAATTCCTCCACATCCGAGGTGGTAGTAGTTTCCTCCTAGTTTTATCGTTGAACAGATGGTTTGCATACCATTAAAGTTCGGATTTTCTACATATGGCTTTTTACTCTTAGCATAGCTTGAATAACTGATAACATTGATTTTCACTGTGTTGGATGATTCCCTGTAGTTTGGTGACTTGTATACTAGCTTGTATGTGTGTGTTCCAGCAGTAAGCTTTCGCAGCACCAGGTTTGCCTGGGAGTCATGCACACTATTTTTTCCTATGTACTTGCCGTTCTCGTAGAGGTATACTTCGCCTGTTGAGCCGACTTTCTTGTTATCTGTTGTGGTTATTGTTGCTTTTATCGTTAAATCGCTTGCCTGTAGTGGTGTTGTGTTGGTTTTGATGGTTATCTTCGTATTTTTAGGTGTTGTCACGGGCTGTACTACCTTGAGGACGGCTGTTTTGGATGATGCTGCATACTTGTTTGACTGGTATGTTGCCGTGAGGTTGTATGTTCCTGTGTCGAGCTTGGAGATTAGCATGTTACGTTGTCCATTGATTAATGCATTAGAGCCTAGTAACTTGTTGTTCAAGTAGAGGTATACCCTGCCATCGCCTACGAGCTTGTTGGATGAATCCTTCACACTTACCGGCACTATTATGTTTGTATGGTTTGTCGTGTTGAATGAATTGAGTACTAGTGTTGTTTTTTGTGACTTGACCGTCAGTGTTGCCGTCTTTGTTGATGTTTCATAGGTACTTGAGTCATATACTGCTTTGAGTGTGTACGTGCCAGGCTTCAGGTTCAATACCTGCATGTTACGTTGACCGTTTATGAGTGTGTTAGTGCCCAGGTACTTGTTGTCCAGATACAATGACACCCCACCATCACGTACAAGGTTGTTGGATGAATCCCTGACCGATACTGGTACTATTATCTTTGACTGGTTATACGTTGATATGGAATTTAATGATAATGTAGTGCTTCTGGATAGTACCTTCAAGGTCGACGTCGCATATGAACTAGGATAATGGTTGGAATAATATTCTGCCTTCAAGTCATATACCCCAGGACTAAGTTTGAAGATAATCATATCCCTATGACCATTAACCAGGCTATTACTTCCAAGCAAATCACCGTTTAGGTATAGGAATACCCTTCCATCACTGACACCCTTGTTATCGGCTGTTGTGACACTGACTGGAACTTTGATATTGGACGTATTGTATGTTGTCACTGATTTCAACTTCAAATTAGTATTCATGTTTGTTGCACATTTAACGTTCTTAGACTTGTCCATATTATGATTAATACAGTTATCTGATTTTATTATATTCACATCCCCAATGACTGCTTCATCACTTGCTGCAACATCGTCATTAGTATCGTTTGATGCTGATACAATGGACGATGAGACTATGATGATCATTGAGAAGACTATTATTGTTAAAGTTTTCTTGTAATTCATAGAAATCACTAATATTAAGTATTACATCTTTGATTATATAATGATTTCGAAAACAAATGCTTAACAGCCATTTGAATAGTTAAAACAGTATGCTGCAATGAAAATATCTCCTTTTGATAATAAGAGATAACATGGATGTTTCCAAGTAATATTAATAGGATAAAATAGAAATAAGAATATACCAAAAACTATGGGGAGTTAAAAAAAAATGAGAAAAAACTTCATGATACTAGTAATCATAGTATGTGTCTTGCTAGCATTACTGGCTGCTGGGGCATATGCGATTTTTATGCCACACTATAAGACTATTGAGGTTAATGGCTACACTTTTGAAGTGCCTGACGGTGATGTGAACGTGACACAGGTGAATAATAACTATAAAACCTATGATGACAAGGAGCATAATATTACAATAAAGTCATATGCAATAAACGATGTAAATGAGACCAATTATACTGGTGCTTATGATATAGGTGTACAGTTAGGCTCAAATGCTGGACAAAACTGTACGTATAGGAATGTTTCATTATACAACAATAGTGGAACATACTCCTACTTCGATTACACTACTTATCAGATGATTGTTATTACCAGCAATGACCTCGAATCCATTACACATGCTGTAAAATCTATGAACAAGACGGAAGTAAAGCCTAGTGCTGAGAACTTGACTGTTAATCTTACTAACATTAATAACACCACGGATGCTAATAATACGGCCACGACTACGACGGCTAAGAAGTCAACACCTAAGAAGACTACTAGTTCTAGTAAAAGTCAGAAAAGTGATGACAATTACGCTTCTAGTGATGATGTTATTGTTGTGAACCCTAAAACGGGTATGAAAGAGTTAGGTCCTGCTCATCCTAACTATGGTACACTTAACGATCCATTACAGGCACAGCATAGTCGTTGAGGATGGTGTTTGCCGATTATTCCCCCTCAATCATTTTATCTTTTTTTTAATTGTTTTTTGTGTGTGGTCAAGTTCATCTGACTCGAGTATGGTGGTTGAATAATNNATATTCTCCTCTTTAGATTAGTTGTGGTGGGTGCTTATCCATTGATCTTTAGGGTGGGTTAGCGATGTAGTCAGGTTCATGGTAGCCTTGAATGGAGTTAGCCCTGCCATTTGACTTTCTGAAGATGTCTTCTAGTTTTTCGTTGTAGTATCTTCTTCCCCTATAGGTGTGGAGTGGTTATCTTTATTTTCCAGTATTTCAGGGTGGCTGTCTAGTTAGTATAGTAGTGCTGCCTCGTGTTTACAGTTAGAATAATACGGACAGGTGCATGAGAATTGCGTTACTAGTTCATTCTTGATTGTTAGTCTGACATAGTAGAGGTTACTTCCCCTCACGTCACAGGTAATCTTGTCTTTAATTTTTTTAACGTTGGATACATCGTCAACGTAGAGCTTGGCTCTTTCTAGGACTTCATCATCGAATTGGTACAACCACTTAAGCATATTAATTCAACCTCCTGAAACTAGTTCTATGGTTAGTACTTATGTTGCTAACACTATTTTCCATTTATGGGTGAAGTCCAGACAACCATGACGAGTAGTATGTGAATGCTTGAAAATAGATGTGATAATTGTGGTGGTTATATAGAATATTAGTGGTATACTAGATGTGAAAAGTGATTAAATCATGTGGGTAGGGTATAATTATGAATTATGGACTAGTGGATGTGTATGTATACATGATGTGGGAGTAATTCATTAAAAAAAAGTAGAGTATGGGGAGGTGAATACAGGATTACATTAATTAATTGTTCATCCTGAATATATCCGTCTAATTCGTCACCTTGAACGTCCTAGTAGCACTACCACTATTATAGACGGAGTTACCATTGAACGATGCTGTCACATTATTTGTTCCCACTTTATTAGTAGTGTAGTTTAGCGTGTACAATCCATTAGCATCCGTTTTTACGTTATAATTTACATTGTTAACCTTAACTGTTACCGTGGCATTCTTAATAACTTCACCCGTGCTTCTAGTGAGTTTACCAGTAATCGTCACCTTGTTAGAGATTTTTGTAGTTGCAATGCTGTTTATGGTTATCTTCGTATCCTTTTTAGTGACCGTGAATGTCTTAGACGTATCTGCACCATTGTAGACGGAGTTACCATTGAATATTGCTGTAACATTGTTAGTTCCCACCTTGGTAGCCGTATAGTTTAGTGCGTAGTTTCCGTTAGCATCTGTCTTCGTATTGTATTTAACACCATTAACCATTAATGTGATTGTAGCGTTTTTAACTGCTTCTCCAGTGCTTCTAGTGAATTTACCAGTTATTGTCACCTTATCAGAGTACGGTGTGTCAGCTATATAGTTCAAGGTTATACTAGTATCCTTCTTGCTGACCGTGAACGTTCTGGAGGTGTCAACTTCATTGTATACAGAGTTTCCAGCAAACCATGCTGCAACATTATTAGTTCCAACCCTAGTAGCCGTGTAATTAAGTGCGTAGTTTCCGTTAGCATCTGTCTTCGTAGTATAGTTTACACCATTAATAAAAACTACAATATTGGCATTAGCTATTTTCTCACCAGTACTTCTTGTGAGCTTACCAGCCAATACTACCTTATCAGAGTACTGCACGTTAGGAATATAGTTTAAAATTATACTCGTGTCTTTTTTGTTGACCGTGAACGTCTTAGACGTGTTTACACTATTGTAGACTGAGTTACCATTGAAAGATGCTGTGACGTTATTAGTTCCCACCTTAGTAGCCGTGTAGTTTAATGCGTAGTTTCCGTTAGCATCTGTTTTTGTGTTGTATTTTGCACCATTAATCATTAGAACTATTGTGGCATTTTTGATAGCTTCGCCAGTACTTCTCGTGAAGCCTCCAGTAATTGTTAGCTTATCAGAGTAGTCGGCAACTGGAATGCTGTCTAATGTTATACTAGTATCTTTTTTAATGACTGTGAATGTTTTTGATATATTACAACGGTTGTAGACGGAGATAGCATTGAAAGATGCTGTGACGTTATTTGTTCCTACTTTGGTTGCAGTATAGTTTAATGTATAGTTTCCGTTTGAGTCTGTCTTCGTCTTGTACATTACACCATTAACAGTTAGGACAATATTAACATTAGCTATTGATTCTCCTGTGATTCTCTTGAAAGCTCCAGTAATTGCCACCGTGTCTGAGTACTCGACATCAGAGATATCATCCAATAATATCACAGTATCAATTTTATTGACAGTGAATGTTTTAGTCGTACTTGCACTATTGTATACAGAGTTTCCGTTGAAGGTTGCTGTAACATTGTTTGTACCCAGCTTATTTGTTGTGAGGTTTAATGCGTAGTTTCCGTTAACATCTGTCTTCGTATTATAGTGATAGTTTGCACCATTAATCGTTAAAACTATTGTGGCATTTTTGATAGCTTCACCAGTACTTCTCGTGAAGCCTCCAGTAATAGTTACCCTGTCTGAGTATTGTGTGTCTGGAATATCGTTAATCGTTATGGTTGTGTCTTTTTTGTTGACTGTGAAGTTTAAAGTTGTATTTGATGGACCGTATTCTGTGCTTCCATTGTATACAGCCGTTATTGCCTGTGTTCCTACCTTGGCTAGTGTGTAGTCTAGAGTTGCTATTCCGTTAGTGTTTGTAGTTAGGTTGTATTGCCTATCAGCTATGTTAACAAGGATTTTCTGGTTAGAAATGCTCTGACTGGATTGGTCTTTCAATGTGAACGTGAATTTAATTTTATCAGTTACCATGGGATTAGTGTTATTTGAGGATATAGTGATAGTCGTATTGATACGTCCATCATTGAATATGTTTCCTATTATACTGACATTTTCACTCTCTGTATAGATTGTTCCATAATCTATTGAAGTTTCATCATTAACATTATCCCTTATCTCTGCTGTTCCAGTTTCATCTATGATAGCTTTTTCAAGCATACTAGCCCTATTAGTCACGAAGGTGTTGTTATAGATTGTAGCCCATAAACCATAGTGATAAATTGCTGAACCATTAATCGCAGTATTATTTGTGAGTACGCTTCCAGTTATATTCAACCCATCCTCGGTCTTGATTGCTCCACCATTGTTCTCTGCTTTATTGTTGTTAAGTGTACTATTAATGATGATAACTGTACCACCAAAATCATTTATTGCTCCACCATCATTTTCTGCCCTGTTGTTGTTTAATGTAGAATTGGTTATGGTT
>MUZZ01000306.1:0-271 GCA_003266075.1 Methanosphaera sp. rholeuAM74 | reverse complement strand
TACTGTCAGTTATAGTTAGAGTACCAGAATTCCAGATTGCTCCCCCACTATCTCCTGCATTGTTGTTGTTTAGTGTACAATTGGTTATGGTTACGTTACCATAAAAGTTGGATATTGCTCCCCCCCAAAAAGTTACTATGTTATTGCTGAGTATACTGTTGTCGATGGTTAAAACACCAGAATTGTATATTGCTCCCCCATACTCTTGTGCATGGTTGTTGTTTATTGAGCTGTTGTAAATGGTTAAATCACCAGTGTTGTATATTGCTCC
>MUZZ01000118.1 GCA_003266075.1 Methanosphaera sp. rholeuAM74 | reverse complement strand
GTACAATACAACCTGCCCACATGTAATGTTATACGTGGAATTCTGATTGGAATACTGGAAGAACACTTCCACAAGGAAGTATCTATTGAAGAAGTAGAATGTACATCTAAATTTGATGATAGCTGTACCTTCGTAGTTGACTACTAACTTCAATATTTTTTAACTTTTTTTATAATCTTTTGCAAACTTACTGGTATGAATGTAAACCAGTCACCCATACATGTACGAATTAACCTATTTTTTAAATGTTTCCTCTGCAACTTAGCTAGAGTAGTATAATAAGCCTCCGACATGGAATCCCCAGGGGATGCATGTTCTAACATGGACGGTATAAGGTATGCCTCATAAGACTTCTTCTTAATACTAAGAACATAATCCACACCATATAAGTGCCAGTCAGGACAGGTAACCTCATCGAAGTGATTGTCCATAAACACACTGCGTGGTATTATCATAAGACACTCATCAACGGTACTGGCATGTTCAACCCCATCTAGCTTGTAGGGTGTCACATCCCTTGGTGGTATGCCCTGAAGTATATTACTATAGACGAGGCTGTCATCTATCTTTCCTGCAACACCCACAATACCAACATTATCCAACGTTTCAAGCAAATCAACAGTATCCTCTACCCATGTATCCACATTAAGATTGATGTCCTGATGGCTAAAGACAAGATACTTACCATGGGCTCTTTCTGCACCACTATTAAGGGCACTAGCTGCACTAGTATACTTGTTGTCACGGTTATCCACAAGTACCACTTCCACATCAACAGTCTGTGTGGCAATGCTGCTTAAGAGGTACTTCTCCAGGATATCTTTATTATTGTATACACAGATTATGCTCATCAACACTATTTTCCCCCCAAGAGTCTGGAAAATTTATCAGGCAATAGTTGCTTCAATATGTTTAAATCATCCTTATCAAATGCTCCTATAAGCAATACCACCACTAGATAAACAATCATTCCAACCAATATGCTACTAAACAAGTCCAAATTAACGTAGTAGACTACGACACCCATCACAATACTGGCAAATAATGGTTTGAGTATCACAGACTTCAAAGGTACACTATAGCCATGTTTGTGCATAATATAAATATAGAACATGACCATACTCACCTCATTGATGATGGTAATCATGGCTGCACCCACAGCCCCATAGTACTTGATAAAGAAGTAATTACCAACAATACTAATAACCATACATATGAATGTGGCCTTAATAGTTTCATGCTGCTTATTAATGGCTGTGATGCTGATACCAAGCACATAACTAAGGAATATGGCAGGAAGTGCCCAGATAATCAGCTCAAGAATTGGTATAGTATTAACATAGCCCGAACCATACATGAACAGTATAATCTTATCAGCAAGTATCATAGTACCAAAGCTAATTGGAATACTAAGCATGCTAAGATACTTAAGTGACTTCTTATAGGAGTAATCAAGCATATCCTTGCTGTCCACGTATAACTTGGAAAATATCGGCATAATCGCAGTAGAATACACGGTAGGAATGAATATTAAAGCCTGCATAAGATTAAATGCTGCAGTGTACTCACCCACATGTGCACTAGTAGTAAGCATATTCAAGAGGATAGTATTCATCTTAAATGATATCAATGCAAAGACGCTGGTAATGGCAAGTGGAAATGCATTATAGACGAGGTATCTCCAGAACTTGAAGTCAAACTGAAACCGGATTAAACCATAATTTCTTGTACACATGATGAAATTATATGCAAGCACCACTATTGAAGAAATCATGTAAACCATTGCAACATATATCACGTCCTGACGTGTGAACACACACAACAATACACCAACAAACATTGTGAAGGCATTAATAATCTCTGCAATGGATTGGTATTCCATTTCTTCGTAGGCCCTGAACATGGAGGTGAAAACACCACTAAAAGCGTTAATTATCACAGAAGAACCTACAAGGTAGACTACCATCCGCGTAGTGTTATTGAAGACCCCAATATTAACAAATGCTACAAGTACGAGCATAGTCACAATGGATAATATTAGTTTAATACTCCCATGATTTCCGAGGTACTTATGTGTTTTATCCTTGTTTCTTGCAACCTCACGTATTGTCAGGGTAGACAATCCAAGATCGGTAAATATAGCGAAAAGCCCTGATATTGCAGTTGCAAACGATATGATACCAAAGTTGGTTGTACCAAGATACCTGGCAGAGTATAACGTGTAAAAGAATGCTAACACATAGCTAACAACCTGAGATAAGAACAATACACCAGTATTCTTTACAAGCGTTTTAATAGTACTCATAGTATGCATCACACTTCCAAAAAGTTTTTTTAGTAAAACAGTCAATGACTTATAATTAATTATTCCTCAAGTTCGTCTTCCATACACTCTTGAATCCAGTCGAGTACTTCCTCGACGACTTTGTCCATGTTCAAGTACTTATACTCGGCAAGTCTTCCTATGAACTTAACATTCTCAAACTCATCAGCTAACAATCTATACTTATTATATAGTTCATGATTCTTTTCTTGTGGTATTGGATAATAGGGTATGCTTGCCTCACTAACGTTTGGGTCATACTTGGTGGGGTACTCCAACTGTATCGAAGTAGATGGTGCTTCCTGACCAGTAATGTACTTATATTCTGTTATACGTGTGAAGTGGTAGTCGTTGGGGTAGTTGATGGTGGCATTTGTCTGGAAAAACCTCTCATCAACGTGTTCATCCACCAGTACAAGTGACCTGTATGGTAGACTACCATACCTATAGTCGAAGAACTCGTCAATCATACCCGTAAACACGATCTTACCCTTGAACTCCTCATCATAGAAGTAAATCTTCCCACTTTCAAAGTCAACATCTAGGATTTCGTGGTAGTCCTTCTCGAGTAGTATGTTGATGTTATGGTTAGAGAGCATGTTCTCAAACATCACCGTGTAGCCATTTGCCGGCATCCTCTGGTACTTGTCTGTAAAGTACCTGCAATCATAGGATATTCGCACGGGCACTCTGGATGTGACACTAGGGTCTAACTCTTCTGGCGATAAATCCCATTGTTTCTGGGTGTAATGCAGGAATACGTTCTCATATACATAGTTTGCCAAGCCTCTTATTAGTTCGTCATCGGATTTTCTCATCTCAAGTATTGTTACTTCCTCGTTAATCTCGTAGTGTTCAAACAGCGAGTAGAATAACGCATCACGCTCATCAACAAGGCACTTCTCTATGCTAATCAGGTTAAAAGGTATTGGTGCGAGGACGTCTCCAATCTTTCCAAGCACTTTATGATTGTAGACATTCCACGTGGTATACAATGACAGGTACTCGAAGACCCTCTGGCTGTCTGTGTGGAAGATGTGTGGACCATACTTATGTACTAGTATGCCATGCTCGTCGTAGTAGTCATAACAGTTTCCACCTATATGGTCTCTTTTATCTATTAACAAGACCTTCTTGTTGAATACGTTGGCTAACTGCTCTGCTGCCGTGATTCCAGCAATACCTGCACCTACTATTATGTAATCATATGCCATCTATTTCATCCTCCCTCTTGTTACCTATAATCTTTATTCCCTTCCTTTGCAGGAATAAAAACATTGCCACTGTTATGAAAGTCTCTGTTATAACGAATGATAAGCTTATTCCCACTTCGTTTAGTAATATTATCAGTATGCTTCCAAGTACTATGTCTAGTATTCCACCCAGCATCACTATCGTGGTGAAAGCACGTTTATAGTTGAATGTCAGCATAGTCTCTATACCGAAGACCGTGCTAAGTGAGACCATAAATGGTATGGCTGAAAGTACCTGTAGCACCAGCACAGACCTCGCATATGACTCTCCAAACAATATCAGTATGATTGGCTTAGCAAATACGAACAATCCCACACTCATAATTAATCCTAGTACGGCCATAATCTTAGTAATCTTGCGTATGAACGTTATGCTGGTCTTCTTGTCGTTGTTAACACTCCTGCTGATGAATGGATACAGTGCCTGTGAAATAGGGTTTAATAATCCATTAACAGCTAATATAATCTTCTCTGCAATTGAGTAGTAACCCACGAGTGTGTTATTGGTTAAAAGTCCTAACAGGAATGTGTTGGTAGTGGTGTACATATTAATCGCAATCGTTGATATGAACACGTGCCATCCATCTTTGAGCTGGTAACGTATATCATCCCTACTTGGAAGCTTTAATTTGATTTTGAACCTAGTCAAAGCAACATACAAGCCCAGTACTCCTACAATAATCTGTCCCAATGAATTGATGATGGGTACTAGTATGTAATCACTGCTAGTGTGTATGAACACGAATATTAGCACGGTAAATACTACCTTACCTATGATGTTCAGGATGCTCGTGTACTTCATGTACTCCAAGCCCTGAAAAAGCCATGTGGGAAACATCATGTAACCAATGACCATACCAAAGGTTAAAATGTAGACCATGTAGTCCTGTGAGAACTTAGGAATAAAGGTGACTATAACCATGAGTATCAACAGACTAACAAGACATAACAACACCTTTATAGTCATAACAGAATTAAATATCGATGAAACCTTGTTTTCATCATCTTTAACGATTGCTAACTGTCGTGTCGCAGATAAGTTGAATCCGTAATCTGTGAAAAACTGGAAGTAGGTTATCAGTGAAATGGCGTACTGTGTTAACCCAAACCTTTCAGGACCAAGTATCCATGTAAGGTATGGTAACGTAATTAATGGCAGAATGTAGCTTGCAAATTGCAGTCCAGTTAATGACGCCATATTTTCTAGGATGGTCTTGTACTCCCCATTTCTCATAATACCCTTGATGTTCATGGATAAATCTCCGAATAAGGTACAAATCATATTCAAAAAATGATGGACGATATTATTCTAGTTTTTTTCATCAAATTCGTTGACAAAGAACTTCACAGTCTCTTCTAATTCACTGGCAAAGTTATGTTCACTTTGGAAGTTGAATTCATCCACAGCCTTACTGACATCTGCAACAGAATGCTTAATATCCCCTGGCTGTGACGGTTTATAATTTGGGTTGAAGTCATAGCCTGTAATATCACAAATCATCTCTAACAAGTCATTAATGCTGGTCTTCTGTCCATGGGCAATGTTGTAGACACCAGTAGCATCACCCCTTGCCACATCCAAGTTAGCCTTTGCAATATTCTTGACATAGATAAAATCCCTGGTTTGAGTACCATCACCAAATATTGTTGGTTGCTTGTCATTAAGAAGTGCCATTATGAACTTGGGAATTACCCCACTATAAGCAGAGTCAGCGTTCTGCCTTGGACCAAAGACGTTGAAGTATCGTAGACATGCAGTGTCAAGGCCGTAAGTTTTCTGGAAGGTGTATGAGTATAATTCTAGCACACACTTAGACACTGCATAAGGGGATAATGGATTAAGAGCCAAGCCCTCATGGTTGGGAAGAACATCAGTTTCACCATAAACCGCAGCAGACGATGCAGAGACAACCTTCCTGATTTCAGAGTCTCTTGCAGCCTTAAGAACCTTGAAAGAACCTTTAATGTTGTTGTCGTTAGTTTTTTCAGGTTTTTCTATGCTTTCTGGAACGCTGATAAGGGCTGCTTCGTGGAATACGTAATCGTGTCCACTGAATATTTCAGACAAATTGCTGGTGGTAATATCAGCACAGACCAATTCGACACGGTCATGGTCTAAATCCCTCAAATTCTCCACCTTACCTGTAGACATGTTATCTAGTATTGTGACCTTAGAAACACCCTCATTTAACAAGTACTCCGTAATATGTGAACCAATAAAGCCAGCACCACCAGTCACGACGCATTTTTTTCCTTTCATCAACATTACATTCACCCTAATACCTTAATCCAATTTTAATTATATAATACATTTGTATGCAATATTATTAGTACATTACCCTTAAAACCTCAAATAGTCAAATCCAACAATAACCTTCACACCTTAGACAACATTAAAACGTAGGAATACCTTCCTATAAACAGCATCCTCACCTGACTTGTATAACTCGAAGTTAAGTGTCTGATTTTCACCCTTCAATCTAGTACAATCCATGAAGTATGGAATCTCAATAGACTTCTTATCCTCCAAGGAAATGTTGTACTCTGTAATCAATTCATCCTCCTTTTTCACCTTAACAGTATAATCCATGCCCTTATGTTCCTGATTCTTAATGCCCAATATAAGCTTATGAACAGAACCACTGGACAGGTTAATAGGATAATCTGTGATGTTCTCATCATAATCCAGCAAATAAAACTCGGTATAGCCCTCACCAGGATTATGGAAGACAACCAAGTAAACCACGCTAACAAGTGACACAACCAACACAATACACAAGAATAACTTAATTATTCTATTCAAAGATATGCCCATATAATTTCCCTTGTAAAATTAATATGTAATTAATTATAAACAATTTATTATATTAAACTTGTTGTAATAATTGAGGTAAATAGATGGACGAAAAATTTTATGTAACCGATTGTGAAGGACCATTATCAATAAACGATAATGCATATGAGTTAGCAGACTACTTTATACCACGTGGAGGTGAACTATTCTCAATACTGAGCAACTATGACGACATACTAGCAGAACAAAACGAAACGCACCTAGCAGGAAGCACACTAAAATACATACTACCCTTCTTTAAGGCATACAACATTACACAAGAAGACATACTCGAGTTTTCCAAAGACCATATAAACATGATGGGTGGTGCATACACCACAATAAAGCACGTACAAGACATTATGCCATTCTACATAGTAAGCACGAGTTACAACCAATACATAGAAGCCCTGTCAGCAAAGACCGGATTTAACTACCAGAACGCATACCACACAAAACTAGAACTGGATGACTATGAACTGACACCACAAGAACAGGACAAAATACTGGACGTTGCTGAAAACATACTCTTTGATTCAAGCTTTGAAAATATTGACAGGATATTCAACAACACATTCCAGGATGCCAACATATACAACCTAATAGAATCAGTCACACCAACAGGGGGAATAGGAAAAAGGGATGCGATAACAGACATCATAGAAAAAAACAATTACAAAGCAGAAAACCTCATGTACTCGGGAGACAGCATCACAGACAAAGAAGCACTCGAATATGCCAAGGACAACCAAGCAGTAAGCATATCCTTCAATGGAAACATACACTCGATAACAAGTGCGTCAATATCAATAGCATCAACAAACAACCTCATACTAGCAGTCATAGCAGAGGTATTCAACACGAAATCCACACAGGGAGTATATGACTTCATCCACAACTACAACCAAGACCCACTAGAAACACTACTAGACACAAAGACCAACAACAACATAATACAGGAATTGTTACAGAACAAGACATCAATTGACATAGTAACCGAGGATAACGTGGAAGAACTGACTAACAAGGCTAAAATAACACGAGACAAGGTTCGTGGAATAAACATAGCCAACCTAGGCTAATAATAATTGGGGGAATTAAGTATGAAACTTGAAATAGAAGACACGTACTGTGAAGCATTCACGGGGATATGTGTAAGAATAATCGTAACAGCAGAAGACGACAAAACAATAGAAAAAATAGCATATGATGCAACAGCAACACCGGGAACAGTAATCGGAAGAACCGAGTCAGGAGTAGAAAAATTCTTATCAAGAGATGAAACACCAGACAAAAGACCCGGAGTACTGATACAATTCTGGTACAACACCAAAGACCTAAACAAGTTCGACAAGGAACTATCCTTCAGGATAAGACAAGATATACTAGTCAAACCGTTTGTAAAAGTATTTGATGCATCAATAAACCCGTTCGACTACATAGACACAACAGAACACGTCGGACACTGTGGGGATGGATACGAATGGATTGAAGAAGTATGTGGCAGGACGATGATAAGAGTACCTATATGCGTACCAGACTTCTACATAGAAAAGAAACTCGGATGCATGGAGGGAATAATGGGAGTAAACTTCTGGTACTACTGTAACACCAAGCAAGCAGTACTACAAGGTGGATACAAATCACTCGAAGCACTAAGCAAAGTAGAAGGTATATGCACACCATTCGACATATGCTCAGCAGGATCCAAGGTAGAAACCAACTACCCAGAAATAGGTCCTACAACCAACCACCCATACTGCCCATCACTCAAAGAAAAACTTAAAGATGAATCAAAAGTAGAAGATGGAGTAAAATACATACCAGAAATAGTGATAAACGCATTAGACCTAGAATCAGCAGAAGAATCATTGAAGGTCGGCATTAAAGCATTAGAATCTGTCGATGGGGTAATCAAAATATCTGCTGGAAACTATGGTGGAAACCTCGGAAAATACAAGTTAAACTTAAGAAAAATACTGGAATGAATTATGATGACACTAGACATAATCGGATGGGGAGCACTCAACGTTGACAGGCTATGCATGGTAGATGAATTCGCACCAAGTGACGGTGAAACATTCATAAACGATGAAAAGACAAGTTGTGGTGGATCAGCTGCTAATACAATAATAGCAATAGCAAAACAAGGACTCCGAACAGGATACATTGGAAAGGTTGGAACAGACTCCAATGCAGAGTTAATGCTAAATTACATAGAAGCACACGACGTAAACACCGATGGAATAATAGTATCCCCCGGTCAAACTGGTGAAGTACTGGGATTTGTAGATAAGAGTGGAGACAGAAAACTATACGTCACACCACAAGTCAACGACACAATAACTACAGAAGAGGTGGACTTGGACTACATAAGAAGCTCGAAGGTGCTACACTTAACATCATTTGTAGGACTAAAGGATGATAGTACATCCATAGAAACACAACTAGAGGTACTAAGTGAAGTATGTGATGATGTGACTGTATCATTCGATCCTGGACTGCTATACGTACAGAGAGGACAAGAGTTCATGGCTAATCTAATAGGCTACACGGATATACTACTAATAAATGAACAAGAACTCAAACTAACAACAGGATTAGATGACCTAGAACAAGCTGTAATGGAAATATCACCAATAGTGGATACACTAGTAGTAAAGCGTTCAAACAAGGGTTCACTAGTAGTGGATGATGGTGATAAATACATGGTTGACATATTCAACGTAGACACGGTCGATACAACAGGGGCAGGAGACGCATACAATGGTGGATTCCTGTATGGATTACTTGAAGGCTACACAACAGAAGAATCAGCAATAATTGCAAGCTACATTGCAGCACAATCAACAACCCAGACTGGTGCAACAGAAGCCATTCCCATACTAGATGATGAAACTTTAAAAACGATACTTAAGTAAATGAAAAATTTAGCAATCGGGGAGTGCTTACATCATGGATAAACAGAATTACTACAACCAACTAGCAACATCAACCAAGATGGACGAAATACACAGCACATTTAATGATGACGAGATAACAATAGCGATGATAATGGATAAACTAATGCTAGAAAGCAACCAGATACTAATAATCATACTAATAGCACCATTTCTGCTACCAGCATCAATACCGGGAAGTAGCACACCATTCGGAATACTGATAATACTACTATCACTATCAAACATATTAAACAAGCCTATTAAACTACCCGAACAGGTAACAAACTACAAACTATCAAAACAAAATGTGGATAAGGTATTTAACGTACTACAAAAGGCTTTAGGATATGTTGAACGAGTTTCAAAGCCGAGGGGATCATTGACAACAAATGCTCTACTAATTAAGTTCAATTATGTGATAACAATAATACTGGCATTCCTGTTGTTTCTGCCACTACCAATACCCTTCACGGACTTTATACCAGCAGTGTCAATACTGGTACTGTCACTATCCACACTAGAAAAGGACACATACCTGCTAATAATAGCCTACATATTCACAATATTTGCTATAGTGTACTTTGCATCTGTGGGTTATGTGGGTGTGGAGATAATTAAAATGGTCTTATCAAGGATATTTTCAATATTCCATTAACATTTAAAAAAAGTAGGATGTATGTTGGTGGTTAATTACTGATTAGATGGTTTTACTTTCTCTTTTTACCCTTTGGTAATGGAACTCTCTTTTTCTTTTTGTTTGCATCTGTCTTGTTAATTTCGTTTAGCTTTTCCTTCCAGTTACTTTTGAGGTTGCCAGTACTGAAGCTGAACTTTTCCATAAACTCTTTTTCTGTTCTAATCTTAGGTGGCTTCTCGTTTTGATGTATTATCCTGATTTCAGGGTCTTCCGTGGTTTTGATTTTGGAACGTCTAATCTGGTCATGTGTGATATGTTTATCTACGC
>MUZZ01000059.1:3156-9051 GCA_003266075.1 Methanosphaera sp. rholeuAM74 | reverse complement strand
AAGAATTAGGAGAAGCTGCAGGACTGAAAGTAGGTACGGCATCTGCATGTATTATTGATGCTGGTGAAGGTCAGGAACTAGTCGATGAATTAGTTGAAAAAGTTGCAGAACTCAAAGACTAAGTTTTTAGTGATTTTGACCTAAATACTAGAAAATAGGATAAGATATCTTACCTAAATAAGTTCTAAAATGCAGTATTTAAATTTTACAATTATAAAGATAAATAATATTCATATAATGGTGTTAACAGCACTTATTATAGTTATAAGAAATATTCTTTCTTTAAATACTTTTAAATATTCAATAAGAGCTTCTGGTAGCAAATATTTTATTGACAAACGTAATCAATTTATATATAAAGGTGATTAAGTATGGAAGACGGTACTCCAGCAGAAGTTATTGAAGTTTTAAAAAGAACGGGAATGACTGGGGAAGTAATGCAGGTTAAATGCAGAATACTTGATGGAAGAGATAAAGGAAGGATACTCACTAGGAATGTTATGGGAGCTATCAAGGAAGGCGACATATTAATGTTACTAGATACGATAAGGGAAGCAAAGGAAATCAGAACTCCATAGGTGGAGTCCTACTTCCAGTATTATTCTTTTTATTGTATAACATGATTATTCTTTTTATACATATAGACAGGAGTTTAATGAAATGAAAACATGTTCATTCTGTGGAGAAGAAATACCAGAGGGTACTGGAAAGATGTTCGTCCGTAAAGACGGATCAATCTATTTCTTCTGCAGCAGTAAATGTGAAAAAAACAATAATCTTGGCAGAGTTCCAAGAAAAGTTAAGTGGGTTAAACAATGAAGCAGAGGACATTCGCCATGTTAAAACCTGATGCAGTCAAAAGAAGACTGACTGGCATAATATTGTCAAGGTTTGAACAGCGTGGCTTTAAATTAGTAGCGGCAAAGACTATGATCATATCCGATGAGCTTGCAAAGACTCATTACGGAGAACATGAGGGCAAACCCTTCTTTGACGACCTCATATCCTACATTACCTCTGGACCAGTATTTGCTATGGTCTTAGAAGGTGACGACGTGATAAGCTTAGTCAGGAAGATGGTTGGAGCAACAAACCCTAAGGAAGCAGACGTGGGAACAATCCGTGGAGATTACGCTATCGACACTGGACGTAACATAGTACATGCTTCAGACTCACAAGAGTCAGCAGAAAGGGAGATTAAATTATTCTTCGACGAATCAGAGTTCTGTGACTACAACTTGCCTGATGAAGACATAATTTATGAATAAGCTTTTTGATGAAATGAAAGGATATAATTATTTCTTTTACATCGACTCCCCCCAATTTTTTTTGTTTGCTACAAAAAAATACAAACACGAATATAATGATCAAATATAGTACAAAAGATGAGTAATCATTAGATTATAGGATTAGTAACTCATAGAAAACCCAGATATAAATTTAATTTTCAAAATACGCGTATAATAAGAAATGAATTAAAAGGACTTACTTAAGCCTATAGCTAGTGTCAAAACTAAATCCGCACTATAATTGATGATTATATAAAACAAAAAAAAATAAGTTAATTGTTCTAACAAAGAACTTTAAATATATATAATCATTTTTCAGGGAACAATCTCCAATAATATATACGTGGAGATTTTTTAAGTATCACAACAAGTAAATTTATACTAAAAGACAAGAGAACAGTACTTATTTAACCTACTGTTAAGAAGTATTACTAAGACAAAATATTAGTTAAATAATAAATGTAATGTTTTTTAAGGAGATAAAGGAAAAATGAAGACTAGATCACCCATAGTGTCAGTACTGGGTCACGTTGATCATGGTAAAACGACACTACTGGATAATATAAGGGGAAGTACAGTTGCATCACGGGAGGCTGGTGGAATAACACAGCACATAGGTGCAACAGAAATTCCGATGGACGTTGTCTCATCAATTTGTGGTGATTTCCTAGAAAAAATGAATATACAAGAAAAGTTGCCTGGACTCTTCTTCGTAGACACTCCAGGACACGAAGCATTCACGACACTACGTAAACGTGGAGGCTCACTGGCAGACTTGGCAATACTCATACTAGACGTCACAGAGGGCTTCAAACCACAGACTTACGAGGCACTACGTATACTCAAGTCATCCAAGACACCATTCGTGGTGGCAGCCAACAAAATTGACAAAATTCCGGGGTGGAACTCCACCAAGGACAGTTCATTCACAGAGTCAGTGGCAAACCAGCATAAGAAAGTGGCATTCGAACTTGATAAGCTACTATATGAGGTAGTGGGAATACTACACGAGGAAGGCTTCGAATCAGAACGATTCGACAGGGTAAGTAATTACGCCAGCCAGATAACAATCGTACCAATCAGTGCAGTAACAGGTGAAGGCATACCAGAACTATTGACCATGCTCATGGGACTAGCATACCAGTACCTTAGCCAACAACTACAGATAGAGGAGGACTCCCCAGCTTCAGGAACAGTTCTCGAAGTCAAGGAGGAGAAAGGACTGGGATTGACCATAGACACAATCATATACGATGGAGTCCTGCACAAGGATGACAGCATCATGCTACTTACCAAGAACAACAAGGTCATGTCAACCAATATAAGGTCACTACTCAAGCCTAAGCCATTGGAAGCAATAACCGAGACCAACGCACTATTTGAGGATACAGACTTAATAGTAGCGGCTGCTGGTGTGAAGATAGTAGCACCCCACGTCGACGAGGTAGTCTCAGGCTCACCACTAAGGGTTGCAAATGATGACTCCGTCAGGGTAGAGGATGAACTCCTATCAGAGGTAGATAACATCCGAATCCAGACAGACGACGTTGGAATCATAGTCAAAGCCGACACTCTAGGATCACTAGAGGCACTAGTAAACATCCTAAACAGCATGGATGTACCAATCAAGTCAGCAGAAATCGGTGACGTCTCACGTAGGGATGTCATTAACGCTTCGATAATGTATGAGGAAGACGAGAAGTATGGAGTAATAATAGCATTCGGTGTCAACGTGCTACCATCAGCTGATGAGGAACTCCAGACAACAAATGTGAGAGTCTTCCAGGACAGAGTAATATACCAGATAACTGAAAACTACCAGGACTGGATAGACACGGCACAGGAACGTAAGAAGAAGGCAAAACTTGACGCAATCACGAGGCCAGCCAAGATTAGGATTATACCAAGCCTAGTATTCCGGCACAGCAAACCCGCAATATGTGGGATAGAAGTGATGAGTGGAATAATAGAGAAGGGTGTTAATTTAATCAACTCTGATGGTCACGTTGTCGGAAGTGTGGAGAGCATGGAAGACAAGGGAGAAAACCTGCCCAAGTCCCCACGTGGGTCTAAGGTTGCAATGGCAATCAAGGACGCAGTTTACCAGAAGGACTTCGATGAGGGAGATGTACTCTACGTGGACATGGAGGAGACAAACTTCCTAACACTACAGGACGAATTCCATAGCAAGCTACTCGACGATGAACTACATACTATGGATGAGTTACAGGAGATAAAACAGGAAGTGGAAGACCCGATGTGGGCAGTGGTCAACGATGATTGGAGTCAGCTAGACACACTAGATGATGACGAGTTTGAAGACTTCACAGACTAGAATTCACATCACTAGTAATATGTAGGAATCAGCATCCTACGATGTAAATAATAGAATACTCTAAACAAGAACGGAGGAATATAATGGTATATAAAGTAGTAGTATCTGATGAAGATGTAACATACCAATTAGAATTAGATGATAAGGACGCAAAAACTGTAAACGGCCTAAAAATAGGTGACGAGTTCAACGGTGGAATACTCGGACTTAAAGGATACAAGTTACAGATAACTGGTGGAAGCGACAAAAACGGCTTCCCAATGAAGCCAGACGTCGACGGACAGAGAAGATTTAAAAGCCTAGTAAACGGTGGAATCGGATTCAAACCAACAAGAAAAGGCTTAAGAAGAAGAAAAACTGTACGTGGAAATACTATTGGTGACGACATCTCTCAGATAAATGTTAAAGTTTCAGAAAGAGGAGAACAGACCCTCACTGAAATCTTCGCAGAACCTGAAGAAGAAGTACAAGAAGAAGAATAAGACTGGAATATAATAGCAGTAACCACCCCCATAGTATACAGGGGTGGATGATGTTATCAATTCCTATCAATAACGGAGGTGTAACTTAATATGAAAGTACAATCCGAAGTAAACATTGGACTAGTAGGACACGTCGACCATGGTAAGACCACACTCACAAAGGCCTTATCAGGGATATGGACTGACACGCATAGCGAAGAGGCAAAACGTGGTATATCCATAAGGTTAGGATATGCTGATATTACCTTCAGGAAGTGTAGTGAATGCTCATCCCCCCAGTGTTTTACAACGAGTGAAACCTGTCCACACTGTGGAACAAAGACTGACGTGCTAAGAAAAGTATCATTCGTGGACTCACCAGGACACGAAACACTCATGGCCACAATGCTCTCAGGAGCAGCAATAATGGACGGAGCAATCCTAGTTATAGGTGCAAACGAGTCATGTCCACAGCCACAGACCAAGGAACATCTAATGGCATTAGACGTCATAGGAGTCCAGAATGTTATAGTCGTACAGAACAAGGTAGACACGGTGACAAAGGAAAAAGCCATCGAGAACTACTATGAAATCAAGGACTTCGTAAAGGGTACATGTGCAGAGGGTATGCCTATAATACCAATTTCAGCACAGCAGGGAGCAAACATTGACATACTCATCGAGACAATACAGAGGTACATCAAGACTCCAAGACGTGCAGTCAGGAAGAGTCCTAAGCTCTACGTGGCAAGGTCATTCGACATAAACAAGCCGGGAACACCACCAAAGAAGATTAAAGGTGGAATCATCGGTGGATCACTAGTACAGGGAAAGTTCAAGCTAGGAGACGAGATAGAAATCAAGCCAGGAATACAGGTAAAACACAAGGGTAAATCTGAGTGGGTAAGCCTTAGCTCTACAATCACAGGATTAGAGGCAGCAGACAACTTCGTCGAGGATGTAGGACCAGGTGGACTCATAGGTATAGCACTACTTTTGGATCCATCACTTACGAAGGCAGATTCACTATCTGGTTCAATAGCAGGAAAACCCGGAACACTGCCACCAACAATCCAAGAATTCACAATGGAAACACACCTACTTGACAGGGTAGTCGGAACCAAGGACGAAACAGTCGTCGAGCCAATACACTCATCAGAAAACCTGATGATAAACGTCGGAACATCAACGACGGTAGGACTAGTCACAAGTGCAAGACCAGACACGGTCGACGTAAAACTAAAGCTACCAGTATGTGCAGATGACGGCCAAAGGGTGGCACTATCCAGAAGAGTAGGGGCAAGATGGAGGCTAATAGGCTATGGAATCATCAAATCATAAGGCTGTACTAGACACAAATTTTTGATGATGATGATTCAATACAAAATAGATATTAGAACTCAATTGGAAGCAATATTACCCTCCAATTACGAGCTGGTAATACCATCAATTGTAATTGATGAATTGGATAAATTGGCGAGGAAAGCTAAAGGAAAAGATAAGATAACTGCACGAATTGTCTCTAAGTTAGCAGAAAAAAGCCCCTTCAGGGTAGAAAAAATTGAAAAGGCTGACCACGTAGACAACATACTCTTAGACTACTGTGAATGTGGCGACGTATTATGCACCAATGACCGACGGCTCAGACAAAGAGCACGAAAAAAAGGCATCACAGTAATCTATCTTAGACAATACAGGTATCTTGAAGTAGACGGACACATAACAAGTCCAGGACACTAGAACAAGTAAAAATATATATAATAATATGAATGGAGGATTAACACCATGAATCTATGGAAGGAAATAGAAT
>MUZZ01000059.1:1768-3080 GCA_003266075.1 Methanosphaera sp. rholeuAM74 | reverse complement strand
AAACACTATGGGAAGACGGAGACCCATTCGACGTACTAGTTATGATGGATCAACCAACATTTCCAGGATGCATCATAGAAGCACGACCAATCGGGATAATGAGAATGATAGACCAAGGAGACAGTGACGACAAACTACTAGCCGTACCAGTAGAAGACCCACGATTCGAGGACATAACAGACATATCACAACTACCACAACACTACCTCAAAGAAATTGAACACTTCTTCTCACAATACAAGGCACTCGAAAACAAGACAGTAGAAATCAATGGATGGGAAGACAACACAAAAGCCAAAGAAGCAGTACTACACGCAATAGAACTATACAAACAAGAATACCAATAAAAAAAAGTTATAGGGGTATAAAAAGTGTATGAAATAGTAACAATCGAAGACACAGTAAGAATACCACCAAACAAGTTCGACCAACCACTAGAAGAAACAGCAGTCGAAATGCTAAACAAGAAATACGTCGGAAAAGTAGACAAGAAAATGGGAATACTCATCACAGTAACAGAAATACTCGAACACGACACTGGACGAGTAGTAATCGGAGACGGATCAGCATTCTACCACGTAACATTCAACTCACTATTCTTCAAACCAGTACTACACGAAGTAGTCGACGGAGAAGTAATTGAAATAATAGAATTCGGAGCATTCGTGAGAATAGGACCACTAGACGGACTAGTACACGTCTCACAGATAACCGATGACTTCATATCCTACGACGAAAAAGGTGGAAAACTACAAGCCAAGGAATCCACCAAGACACTCGACGCATCAGACTATGTACGCTCAAGAATAGTCGCAGTCAGCATGAAAGGAAACACGACAAACGACTGCAAAATAGGTTTAACTATGAGACAACCAAACCTGGGACGCTTCGAGTGGATACAAGCAGAAAAATCCAAGAAAAAAACCTAAAAAGGGGATAAAAAGAAAATGGCAGAAAAAGCATGTCCACGATGTAGGCTAATAACATTCAACGAACAATGTCCATTATGCCAGACAAAAACATCAGAACACTGGACTGGATTAATAGTAGTGGTAAATCCCGATGATTCAGACTTAGCAAGAGAACTGAATATAACCACACCTGGAAGGTATGCTTTAAAAGTCAGAGAATAAAAGACAAGGGAGTATCAAATTGTGCTAAAACTACCAAAAAAGTTAAGAAGCGAACTCAAAAAACCATTGGGTCAACTGCACAAATCCATTAACTTAATAGAAAATCCACTAAAAAAACAACTACAAGAAGACAAACTAGTTATCGCAGTAGGTGATGTGACAACAAAAAAACTAGTTGA
>MUZZ01000059.1:1230-1750 GCA_003266075.1 Methanosphaera sp. rholeuAM74 | reverse complement strand
TAAACGAACTACTAATCGAATCCATCAAAACAGCTACAAGAAAACAACCAATAATAATAGTAGTAGATGGAGAAGAAGACCTAGCAGTACTACCCTGCATACTAAACGCACCAGACGATACATACATCCTCTACGGACAACCCAAAGAAGGAGTAGTACTCGTCGAAGTAAAACAAGCCTACAATAAGGCAGAAAATTATTATAAACAATTAATAAAGGAATAATGATAATATGGAAATAAAAATTATAGAAAAAAAGGAAAACCCTTTACTAAACAGAACCGAAGTAACATTCGAGTCAATCTATGAAGGTGAACAAACACCAAATATACTGGATGTTAAACACAAACTCGTAGCACTACTAGATGCATCAAAAGAACTCCTCGTGGTGGACAGCATGAAGCCTAGCTATGGAGTAACAAAAGCAGTGGGTCTAGCAAAAGTATACGACTCCATAGAAAAATTAGACCAAATAGAAACCAAAGCAGTAAAAGCAAAAAACGAAGAACCTGAAGAAGAAG
>MUZZ01000059.1:746-1118 GCA_003266075.1 Methanosphaera sp. rholeuAM74 | reverse complement strand
GCTGTGGATTCACACAATGGAAAAACGAATAAAAAAAAAAATAATTCACAACCCTGACCACCCAACAAATATTTCTTTTTTTGAAACAGTTTATAGCAATCACTACAACCACTAAAATACAGAAAAAAAGCATTCACCAAATACTATGTTTGACGTGAAACTACCATAATATAATAGGATAACATTAACTAAAAACATGGTGCTACCAGAAAAAATATAAAATGATATGATACATGTACATATCACCGGCTTAGAAAATAATTAAATCAAAAAAAAAGTAAAGTGGATGATAAGATAATCAATACTTACCCAGCTCATAATCTGATCTCTAGTCTTAGTCTGTAACCGTGAATGTCTTAGTAGAAGTTACAC
>MUZZ01000059.1:0-565 GCA_003266075.1 Methanosphaera sp. rholeuAM74 | reverse complement strand
CATTGTTAACTCCGATTTTTTTGGCTGTCAAGCCCATCGTATAAATCCCATTCCAGTAATCTGTTTTTATGTTATATCTAACATCATTGATTATCACTGTCAGTGGAGCTTCACCAATCATACTTCCTGTATCCCTCATTAAACCAACATTAAACTGCACAACATCTGAATATTCCACGTCAGGAATGTCGCTTATTGTTATCATCGTATCTTTTTTACCGACTATGAACGTTACTGTTGTGTTTACACTCTTATATACTGAATTTCCATCGAAGAGTACAGTTAATTTGTTTTCGCCCACATGGTTTACCACGTACTGCATTGAAAAGTTTCCATCTGCACCCGTTTTTCTCTTATATTCCTCTTTGTTTACAATCAATGTTATTGTAGCGTTGGCTATAGGTACGCCGGTATCCCTGGTGAACCTTCCACTGATTCTCCTGAGTTCATAATATTCGAATCCTGAAATGTCATCTAATATTATCACTGTATCTTTCTTGACGACCGTGAATGTCATGGATGCGTTCACACTATTGTATACTGAGTTTCCATTGAACTTGGCTGT
>MUZZ01000236.1 GCA_003266075.1 Methanosphaera sp. rholeuAM74 | reverse complement strand
AGGCGTTGCAGGAAGCGCTTAATACAGCTGAGGAGCTTTCGAACTCAGAGGAGCAGAAAGCAATTAATGGAGCTCTGGATATGTTGAAGGATCTCGAAAATGCCAGTCAAAAGTATTTCGAAGAGTTAAATGCGGAGAAGGAAAATGATACAAAGAAGGAATCGGAGAATTCCTCGCAAACGTTTATCGAGGACGCCGGAGCGGGGCTGGCCGATATGCTTGTTGATGCGGCAGACAAGCTGCTTGACAGCTTCTCGTCCAGGCTCCAGTCCAGGCTGGATGCGAGCCTGAGGGCAAGATATACAGCTGCCGAGAACAAGATCAAAACGGCTGCTGCAGAGCTCAAAAAGAAGAGGGAGGCTGCGCAAAAGGTACTTGGAGAGGAGATAGAGAAGGCTTCTGCGGAGCTCCAGAAGAAGAAGGCAGCTGCACAGAAGGCAATTGATGACGCACTGGAGGAGTTGAAAAAACTCGAAGCCGCCGCGACGACTGCATATAAAGAGGCGCTGAAGAAAACTCTTGAAGCCATCGAGGAAGGCAGGAAAGCCGGACTGGCAGAGGAAGCCATCAAAAAAGCGATGACAGCCTACAATGACTACAAAAAGAACTTCGATGAGGCTGCGGACAAGCTGATCAGGGAGAATGCGCAGAAGCGTGTGAAAGAAGCTGTGACAGCAGCCGATGCCGCAGCAACGAATCCGACCACGGCCAGTGTACTGACGGCTGACTCGGCGGTGACGAGGGCGCAGCTTGCCCTTGATTCGGCTAAACTGGCTGCGATTGACACTGCTGATATGGAGAAGCAGCTGAATGCAGCGAGGCAGAAGCTGAATACGGCAACGAAGATTCTGCTGACTGCGCGGGAAGAACATAAGAAAGCCCTAAATGAAAGGGCTATTCTGGAAGCCTATAAAGCAGCAGCCAAAGCCCTTCCGACCAGCTCTGCCATCAAAGAGAGCGACAGAGTAAGGGTCGCGTTAGTTGAGAAGGCTTATGAAGACCTCACATCAGCCCAGAAGAAAACCTCTGAGGTGAAGGAGTTGAAGAAGAAGGTTGACGCTTCGAGAAAGGCGATAGACAACCCGAAGATCACATTTGACAATGCAAAGGTCACGAATAAGCTCAACAGGAAACGCACAAAGACAACCCGGATCGTCATTGCAAAGGGCAAAACACTGCAGCTGAAGGCAAAGAGCTCCACCGGAGCATTGCTTACATATAAGGCATCCAACAAGGCAGTGAAAGTAAATGCAAATGGTGTGATCACAGCCAAAGCCGCAGGCAAGGCAACCGTTACCGTGGAAAGCAGGAACTCGAAGGTCAAAGTGAGAATTACGGTGAAGTAAATAAACAGATAATGTCAGATGCAGTAAAGTGTAAGGCCGGGATCATTCCCGGCCTTTCCGGAATATGAGACAGGAGGACAGGTTTCGGATGAGCGACGGGGATGAGTCACAGGGAAAGTTCCGGATGAGTCACGGGGACAGGATGAGTCACGGGGACTCATCCGGAACCTTACCCGTGACTCATCTGTCCCCGT
>MUZZ01000213.1:399-2126 GCA_003266075.1 Methanosphaera sp. rholeuAM74 | reverse complement strand
GTTATTGTAGTGTTACCTGCCTTATTGGATGTAATGTTTATTGTACCATTAATTGTATTGTTTGCTATTGTCAGCCTTTTACTCTGTGAAACTGTTATGTTTCCACCAATAATATTGTTTTGTATTTTATTACGTTCTGCGATACTATTTCTGGACATACATGATACTACTATATCTCCACCGATGCTACAGTTTTCCAGTACTGAATCTGATACAATGGTACCGTTAACGATGTAGGTTACATTACCAGTAATTGTTAGATTGCTTACTGTTGCATTATTACCCATCATCAGGTTTTCAGCTACATTATTTTGTACAACTGAATTAGCACCAGCAATTAATGTTCCATGTACTGTGTTATTTTCAGCTATGGAGTTTTTTGAAACATTTAATGAACCATTATTGTTAATCGTGTTATTTGTGATTATACCAGTAGCAAGTAGTCGACCACCATTGATTATGTTGTTACGTATAATCGTATCAGCACTTCCACCTCTCATGGCATCTCCTGGATAGGTTATGGTGTTGTTTTCTATGAGGTTACCACGTGCAGCACTCATTCCCATACCATAACAGATTGAATCCTCTTTATCTGGACCTATGATGGTGTTGTTTGCAATTACATTATATGCGTTTCCCAGAGTAGATGTTTGACCTGCATTATATATGTTGAAATAGAATAGGTTACCTACCCTACCTTCTCCTATGATGGTATTGTTTATCACATTAGAGTAGCTAACATATGTGAACACGAGTGAACTAAATCCACCATTGTTAATAGTTTTTATTAAACTGTTTTTAACTGTTATATTGGTACATATTTCACGTATGGATGTTTGTCCTACACCACTACCTATACCCTTGTTATCTACCACGTTACTGATGTTGTCAAAGACCATGTTATCAGCGTTAACCACGTAGAATTGTGTGTTAAATGTGAATAATCCTGTGATGTTGGAACCACTTGCTCCACGAGTATATGTAATGTTGTTAAATAATTCTATTCTACCATCATTAGTTGAAGTAATAATATTCACTGGCTTATCAATTATTATAGTTGATAGTCCTTCAACGTGGGCTATTGTACCCTGGAAGTCTAACGTATCACCCTCATGTACTAGGTCAGTAAGACCAGTATTGGTAATATATGTTGCAATAGTATCATTGTTTATTATGATGGTTTGAGGTGTTCCATCTTTCAAGATTCTCCTAGCAGATGATAATACCGTATTTGACGGTGTATCGTTTGTAACTGTTAGTGTGGCAGTTGTTTCCGTCTTATTGTATAAGCTATGCATTAATACTGCTGTGATAGTGTAGTTTTTAGCTTTCAATGTGGATGCTAGTTTGTAGTTACAGGTAGCTATTCCATCTTCTATCATAGAGTAGATGACTTTTCCACTACCGTCCTTAATGGTTTTTCCGTTGAGTTTGAATACAACTTTTCCACCATTAACGTTTTCATCAAGTTCCTTAATTGTTACTTGGAGTGTAATATTATCTCCTGCCCTGGCAGTTACATTATTTAATGTCATGTTAAGATACTGTTGGTCTAGTAATGTGAGGTTTACCTTAGCACTACTTGATGATCCAAAATCAGTCGTACCACTATAAGATGCGGATATGTTAATGTTCTTTTCGATATCCTGTTGTGTGAATGTATGACTAACTACTGCCTGACCATTTGTCACGTTAACATAGAGTATCTTTTTATTTTCATCTTTAAC
>MUZZ01000213.1:0-378 GCA_003266075.1 Methanosphaera sp. rholeuAM74 | reverse complement strand
TTTCATAGTTTGACGTTATTATGATAGGATTAATAGTGATAGTCGTTGTAGCCTTTGCTACGTTAAAGCTACTTTCAGCACTTCTTTTTGGATGGTTGTCATCGGATATGACTGCCTTTACATCCTTTTTGCCAGCAGTTGTTGGCGTGTATTCTAGTGTATATACTCCATCAGTGTTTGTTGTAGCTTCTCCAACTTCTTCACCATTTACGTATACTTTCACGTTTACATAGGCTAGTACTGTATCGTCTGAAGTACTTACAATACCTGTTATGCTTGTATGATTGTTTACTGATGTGTCGTTCACGCTAACTGTGATATGTGCTATTAATGCTTCAACATCAAAGAATGATCCAACATAGTTACGTGCTAGGTCAT
>MUZZ01000305.1 GCA_003266075.1 Methanosphaera sp. rholeuAM74 | reverse complement strand
CGCAGGGTTCCGAGGATGTGCGAAAAGATTTCACATTTGCCGAAAAAATCATTGCGCTGAATATGCCGGTGATGAATCTGTGTATGTTTGTCGGTCTGCTGCTGCTCAATTATGTCGGCGCAAAAATGATAATAAGCAGCGGAGGTACAGAACTGACGACGGGCGAGCTCTCATCACTGCTGACATACGGCATACAGATTCTGATGTCGGTAATGATGCTGTCGATGGTATTTGTCATGATGACTGTTTCCGAAGAATCGGCAAGGCGTATCAGTGAGGTTCTCGAATACAGCAGCACGCTCACTTCGCCCGAAAACGGGATCAGAGAGATCGCAGACGGCAGCATTGAGTTTACGGATGTCAGCTTCAAATATACGGAAAACAGCAAACGTCCTGCTCTTTCTGACATTAATCTCAGGATAGAATCCGGGCAGACAATAGGAATAATCGGCGCGACGGGCTCATCCAAGACCACACTTATCCAGCTGATACCGAGGCTCTACGATGTTACGGAAGGCTCGGTGAAAGTGGGCGGGGTCGATGTGCGCGATTATGATCTCGACTCTCTTCGCGATGCGGTATCTGTAGTGCTGCAAAAGAACGTGCTTTTCTCCGGTACGATCAAAGAAAATATGAGATGGGGTAAAGCTGATGCTACAGATGAAGAAATAGAACACGCATGCAAACTGGCTCAGGCCGATGAATTTATTGAGCATAAGCGTGAAAGATACGACTTTTTATTAGATCAGGGCGGCAGCAATGTATCGGGCGGTCAGCGCCAGAGGCTGTGCATTGCCAGATCTCTTCTCAAATCGCCGAAAATACTGATACTCGATGACTCGACTTCGGCTGTCGATACGCGTACCGATGCCTTGATCCGCAAGGCTTTCAGAGAAGAAATCCCTGATACGACAAAGCTGATAATAGCTCAGCGCATTTCTTCTGTCGAGGATGCCGACATGATACTCGTTATGGACGGCGGCCGTATCGCAGAGAAGGGAACACATGATGAACTCATTGCTCTCGGCGGCATTTATCACGAGATATACGTTTCACAGGTGAGCGGAAAGG
>MUZZ01000164.1 GCA_003266075.1 Methanosphaera sp. rholeuAM74 | reverse complement strand
TTTCTGCTTCTTCAAATTTTGCCATTATAAATCTCCTCCCAAAAATTCGTTTTGTATTTTAACAATTTCAGTACTGTTTTCTGCCTCACTATAGGCTTCTAATAAATTCTTATTTAATGTTATGAAATGAGGACCCCATTTGAATTGATTCATCAAATCCTGTGCCTCTTTTTTATAACCTACTATGTACAATGTTGCACTTAGAGCTTCAGCAGTTGATAATATACATGGTTTTCCATAATTCACTGGATTTGCAGCCACTAAAAATGGAAGTAATCTGTGATTTCTCTTAGATTTGAAATTAAAAGATGATTTTTTTAACTTATTCCATGAACAATCTAAAGCAGACAATCCATACTTCGTAATTCTATCCTTGTCCTCAAGAGAAACAGCCCTTTTAGCTTCAGCATCTAATACAATAGCATTATANNTTAGTTATACTGACCTTTTTCTGTTTTTCTAATTTAATAGAAGTACATTTCTTTGGATCACATTCTCTTGAGTGATAGATTACTATTTTCATTCTTTTAAACCAATAATATTTATAATGATTTTTATCCTAACTATATTAATCAAATTTATTCAGAATAAGATATTATTAGAATAGTATATATTAGTTATGTTCCTTCAACAATAAAAAGATTTCGATTGGAAAACATGAAAAAATAATTATGAAATGAAAAACAAAGGGTAAATCTAGAAGACTTAAAATAAAATAGATGGGTGTGACGATATGGATTTGAACATATTCACGTTTTTAGGCGAGTTATTGGTGCTGATAGTAGTGATACTCATTATTTTAGTTGTTATCACGTTACTGTTAGGTTTACACATGATGAAAAACAAGAAGCTGATATTTCCAGGTATACTACTGTTCACACTCAACATAACATATCCCATTATAAAGAAAATTCTTAATGCACTACAGTTAGATGAACTACTCATTGACAGGATAAGTATTGATTTACGTAACCTTTTGAACAAGGAAAAATTTAAAGAAATAGCTGCAGAGGATGTTATAATAGTCCTACCACATTGTCTGCGTTCTATGAATTGTCCCGCCAAGCTGACAACCTCTGGGATTGAATGTGTACTTTGTGGTCAGTGCTGTATTGGAACTATCAAGAAAATCTGTGACAAGAAGAAAATTGATTTGTTTATCGTTCCAGGTTCCACATTCATCAAAAATGTCATAAAAAAGAGGAAGTTTAAGGCCGTTATTGGTGTTGCATGTCCTGTTGATTTGAATCAAGCCATGACTTCACTATATGAATTCACACCACAAGGAGTTTACCTTCTAAACGATGGATGTATCAACACAATGGTTGACGTGGATGATGTCATCGAGTTAATTAACAACACCTTACCACATACTGATTATAAAAAGGAGGATTTTGTCAACTAGAGATTGTTAAGTCCTAGATTGTATGCTTTTGTAGCATATGAATCCCTTTTATCATCATCCAATACTTCGGTAAAGAAGTACATATTGATTTTATCTGTTTTTTCTCCGAATCTTTCATCAAATAGTGTTTTCAATGCATCTATCTGATTAGTGTTTTCTAATCGATTGAATGAATGTCTGGTAGTGATTATTAGTTTTACTTGACTGAATTTCTTCATTCTATCGTTTTTGCCGTACCTGAATCCCCTAGTGAATACTCTTGATAAGTATCCAAGCATCTTTGATGGTGCATCAGCCCAGAACAACGGGAATATGAATGTAAGGCTGTCAGCATCGTTTATGAGGTTTTGTTCTTTTATAACTTGGTTATCTAAAAATGATTTGGTCTCACCTATTTCACGTTTATATTCAGTTTTTGTGAGATCTGATTTGAAATGTTCTCCATACAAATCAGTGAGTGTGTATGACATGTTTTTATCATTTAAAGCTGATAAATATGATTCTTTAATCAGTGCTGCAGTACTTTCTGTGTCTGGATGACAGTATATTATGTGAACTTTTTGTTTTTGGTCTTTCATGAGTATAGTTTTTATTGTTACATCGTATTAAATTCTTCTAATCAAAATAGTTTCCTAACAATAATTTATTTGAGTTCATATTTGTTTTAGTGAAGATGGAAAGTAATAATAAGAAGGAGTAATATAGATTAATAGTAGATATTCCTGTGAGGATAAGTTTTATGAAAAAGATTGCTGTAGCCGTTAAGGATAATGGGAAGAAACTTGAACATTTTGGCGTCTGTGAAATTTTTATTGTTTATGACTATGATGATGGAACTCACATTGTCGAGTACTCAGACATTGTTTATTCATCTAAAGACCGTCATGGTAGCGAGGAGTGGGAGAAGTCTGCAGATTCCATTAGTGAGTGTGATATTGTTATCTGTGAAAAAATTGGCTTGAAGGCTAAGGCTGAAGTTGAAGCTAGGGGTATTAAAGTTATAGAAACTGATGGTAGTATTGAGGAAGTTTTAGATAATTTTATTGATTCTGAGATTCGTAAAAGTAGTGTAGTGTTGCCCTAGTCGTGATTATCCTATTCTGAATTTTAATTTTTGATTTTTTTTGATTGATAATATCACAGAAGCACCATTTTTTTAAGCGTGTTTTATATTATTACATATATGTCTATTTTTGTCTGAAATTCATCCAAAGTAATGTTTTATTTTAAAAAACGGTTAATAGAATTTGAATTAATAAAGATAATTCATCTAATTCCATGAATATGGAATAAAGTAATGTACTGACTTTTTTTGTCTTTTAGAGTATGTTTTTATGTTGATATCTTCTTAATAGCTTTTTTAAGGATATTTTTGTCCGTGTTTTTTGTGATTAAAAAAATATATAGTGAAAATAAAATATTTTTTAGATTTTTATAGATAATTAATAATATTCGTTAGTTAGATAGTACTATTTAGGATATGCTAACAAAGGAATTTAAAGATTAGTGGAACTAAATTAAAACATATTTTATGTGAGACCAGCTAATGGAGAGTAATAAATATGGATGAAGACCAAAACCTATACAACCTATACAAAAAATTATACGGTAGCAAATTCAAAAGAACCATAACCATAGGTGATACCACAACAGGATTTAGAACATCCGAAATCACATCAACAGACGAAATATATGATATATACCTAAAAAATGAATTTCATAATGGGCTATACATCAGCGTATACGAATATGACACCCCCGAAAATATAACACGATGGTTAAAATCTGATGGAATGAAATTCGAAGAAAGTGCTATAAAAAACTGCGTAGTACTACGCTTTAGAGAAGACATAAAAATGATAAAAGAAGAAATAAGCAAACTACCACAAATACAAAAGTTCATGTTCATACGCAGAAGCATAAACCTAGGACACCTAAACAACGCAATAAAAGAAGCCAAAAAAACACACCAATTCATAAAAGAAGAATTCGGATACGACGCATTCCCAATATATAATGGATTCAATGAATGCTCATTATACATAAAAACAAAGGAATTACACCTAGAAAACCCAACACTAACCATGTTCGCACTAAATAGGATAATAGAAGACCATATGAAACTAGAAACACTCTTCTATAAAAACATTGAACCATACTCCCAGATGATATCACTACCAGGTGGACAAAATACATACACCAAACTATACACAAAACCATTTGAAATAGATACACCCTATGAAGAAATAATAAAAAATAGTAGCGAAAGAAAAATGAATGACATTCTCCCAAAAAAACAGAAAAATAGGAAAATATCCGACATAATAACGAAAATAGACAAACGAGTGTCATACAACATCTCACAGGGAAACACCAACAAAAAAGGATACACACTAGAAGAAATATTATAAACCCCAACACAGCACCATTTTTTTATAAAAGACATACACTGATTCTCACATAATTAATCCCAGCACAGAAAAGACTGACAATGGGAAAAATTTAAACCCCATACGATAACCCCAACATTTATATTATAATAAAAATATAATATAATAATAGATATAGACTAGGCTTATGATAATTTACTACTAAAGTATCATTGAAGGTTATGACTTGTTCATGCGTATCTAAAACATTTAATGAAAGAAAATTAACTCTTGATTATAACATGAAGCCTGACGGATTTTTTTCAAACTTAATAGACTTTGAAACAATTTTTAAAAAACAAAAAACCCATATAACACCATGAAGGTGTATTAATAAGCAAAGAATATGCTTAAAACTTAAAACTAACTACAGTACAAGAGTACTTACTGTAAAAATATAAATTTAATTCAATAAATAAATAGGAGTAGATATAATGGCAAAAGCAAGAAGACGAGTACGTGACACGTGGAGAGAAAAAGTATGGTATGAAATATTAGCACCAGCAGAATTTGATGAAGCAAACCTTGGAACAAGCCCAGCAAAAGAACCAGAAATGCTGGTTGGACGTAAAATAGAAACATCCATGCGTGAAATAACTGGAGACTTCAGTAGACAGTACGTCAAAATATCCTTTGAAATAGATCATGTAAGTGGAGAAATGGCACACACAGTATTCAAAGGACACAGAGTAACAACAGACTACGTACGCAGTATGATTAGAAGGGGAACAAGTCGTATCGATGCAATAACTGATGCAACAACAAAGGACGGTAAAAAAATTAATGTACACATAATAGCAATAACCGTCAAAAGGGCAAAATCATCACAACAAAAACTAATCAGAGAAACCATGACCAACATGATTATTGAAAACGCTAGTGAACAAACATTAGAAGAACTTGTTAAAGAAATCATATCAGGAAAATTCGCATCCAACATTTACCACGAAGCTAAGAAGATATACCCACTCAAAAAAGTGGAAACAATCAAGACAAAAGTATTATAGAATTAGCATCCATCGTTTTTAAAAAAACAACAGATAAACTAATATTTAACCACCCTTAACTTTTTTTAAGAAATGAAATTGACTTAACTTTATTATTCATGAAAAACATAAATAAAAATATGATACAATTAATATTCCTCATAATTTGTGTAATTCTCGGAATCATAGTTTACCTTAGTGGTGCACTTGATTTACTAGGCTCATCTTTTGTAACAATTATTGGAATATTTATTGTTATAACCAGAGGCTTTAACTGGTTAGCAATACTTTTACTATTTCTTATATTAGGTTCTGTTTTCACGAATTTTAAAAAGGAATATAAGCAGAGAATAGGATTAAAACACGAACAACGTACCATCAAAAACGTTGTCTCAAATGGGATAATCCCAGTACTCATGGCAATATTCGGAAACTATGCTGGATTTATTGGAGCAATATCCACAGCAACAGCAGACACACTAGCAAGTGAAATCGGAGTATTAAGCAAACCTATATTGATTACAAGTCAAGAACAGGTACAACCAGGAACAAACGGTGGAGTATCTGTACTTGGAACAGTAGCAGGATTAATTGGAGCACTAATCATAGGTGTTTCATCATTCATAGTAAATGTATCCCCAGACATTACCCACAGTATCTTAATAGCAATCATGTCAGGAATGATAGGTTGCTTTGTAGATAGTCTTCTTGGTGCAACATTAGAACGTAATGGACTCTTTAACAATGAACATGTTAATTTAACAGCCACAATAATTGGAGCATTAGTTGGTATCATTTTAATAACAATTGGAGCATAAGATAATGAAAGGAATTATATTTGTAATAGATGGAATGGGAGATCGCCCTGTAAAGGAATTAGGTAATCAAACACCTTTAGAAAATGCGAACACGCCCTATATGAATAAAATGGTTGAAGAAGGTATAACTGGAATTATGGACACCATAAGACCAGGAGTAAGACCAGGTAGTGACACGGCACACCTAACACTTCTAGGATACGACCCATACGAGGTATATACTGGAAGAGGACCATTCGAAGCAGCAGGAGTAAACATAGACGTTAAACCTGGAGATATAGCATTCAGATGCAACTTTGCAACAGCAGAAGACGATTTAACCGTCATAGACCGACGTGCCGGCAGAATAAAAAGTGGTACTGACAAAATAGCCGAAACAATCAGGCAAATGGATTTAGATGAAAACGTTGAAGTAATATTCAAGGAATCCGATGCACACAGAGCAGTACTGGTTCTGAGGGGAAAAGGCTTATCTGACCAAATAACAGATGCAGACCCTAAACACGAAGGAAACAAGCCAAAAACTGTTAAAGCATTAGACGACTCCGAAGAAGCAAAATTCACGGCAGGCCTACTTAACAAATTCGTGGAAAAATCATATGAAATGCTTAAAGACCACCCAGTAAACCTTGAAAGAATAGAAAACTGTGAAAACCCTGCAAACATCGTACTTCCAAGGGGAGTAGGAGCAGTACCAGCAATAGAACCATTTGAGGAAAAATATGGACTCAAAGGTGCATGTGCAGCAGAAACAGGACTCATAAAGGGTATAGCAAAAATTGCTGGACTAGACATCATAGACATACCAGGAGCAACAGGTGGAATCGACACAGACCTCGAAAGTGTAGGTAAACACATAATAGCAACGCTTAAGGATGACCAATACGACTTCGTCCTAGTTAACGTCGATGGTGCAGATGAAGCAGGACACGATGGTGACATTACAGGCAAAAGAGACTTCCTAGAAAAGGTTGACAGAATAATCATGAAGGAAATCTACGAAATGGACGACATCGTACTATTTGTCACAGCAGACCATTCAACACCAGTAAGTGTTGGAGACCACACGGGAGACCCAGTACCAGTATTCATAAAAGCATCCGGACTAAGAGTTGACGACATCACCGAATATGGTGAAAGATATGCTGCCAAAGGTGGATTAAACCGTATACGTGGATCAGACGTCATGTACATTATACGAGACTTAATGAACGTTATAAGCAAATTCGGAGCATAAACTAATTTTAAACCCCAACCATACTTTTTTTTTAAAACAGTTAAATAATATTAAACAAATCGGAGGACAAAACTAAAATGAGTGACATTCCAAAACTATTCGGAACATCAGGTATTAGAGGAAAATATCAGGAAGAGATAACACTAGAATTAGCCTTAGACGTTGCAAGAGCGTTAGCTAATTACATAGGTGGAGAAGGCAGAAAGGTAGTCATAGGCAGAGATACCAGAACAACTGGTAAGATATTTGAAAATATAATGTCAGCAGGACTTCAAGAATGTGGATGCGATGTACTCCTACTTGGAATAGTTCCAACACCAACAGTAGGATATGCAACCCTAAAAAAGCATGCCGATGCAGGAATAATGATAACGGCCTCACACAACCCATCCGAGTACAATGGTATAAAACTATGGAATAATGATGGATTAGCATACAAACAAGAACAAGAACGTACAATAGAAAAAATGGTCTACGAAAAGGACTTCAATCAAGTATCATGGTCAAAACTTGGACGAGAGTATGATATAAGCTCATTTAAGGATGAATATATAAAAGACATCGTAGAAATATCTGAGATAGACCCAAAACACGTTTTGAAAGTAGTTGTAGACTGTGCAAGTGGTGCAGGTTCATATCTATCACCAGAAGCCATTCGAAAGTCGGGCATGGAAGTTATAACATTGAATGCTCAGCCAGACGGATTTTTCCCAGGACGAAACCCAGAACCTAACTCAGCAAACCTACAAGAACTGATGAAAACTGTCAAAGAAATAGGGGCAGACTTAGGTTTAGCACATGACGGTGACGCTGATAGGATGATTGCAGTAGACGAGAAGGGCAACATATCCGACTTCGACAAACTAATAAGTATAATGGCAAAAGAGTTCGGTGGAACAGTAGTGACAACGGTTGACGCATCAGCCTGTCTTGACACAGCAATGAAAGAAGTTGGTGGAAAAGTACTTAGAACACCAGTAGGAGATGTGCATGTATCAGAAAGCATTATAAAAAATAAAGCCAAATTCGGTGGAGAACCATCTGGTACATGGATACACCCAGACTTCTGTATGTGTCCAGACGGATTACTCTCTGGTCTAAGAATCATAAGAGCAGTACAGGTGAATGGAAAGCTATCAGAGCAACTGGACAGGATAGAAAGCTATCCTACCATACGTGAAAAAATCGACTGCCCAGATGATAAAAAGGATGACGTGATGAAGAAAGTAGAAGAAGACTTCTCTAGTGAATACAAAGATATCGAAGAAATACTTGACATGGATGGTGTAAGAGTAAGCCTCAATGATGGAAGCTGGGTACTGATAAGACCATCAGGAACAGAACCATATGTCAGAATAACAGCAGAAGCAAAAACAGAAAAACGCTTAGAAGAAATAACCCAAATAGCACACAACTTCCTAAAAAG
>MUZZ01000290.1 GCA_003266075.1 Methanosphaera sp. rholeuAM74 | reverse complement strand
TGGAATTAATAACTACAAAAACTTTAATTTTTTTATTTCTAATCAAGGATTTTTATAGATTTTTGATGACAAGATTTGAACAAAGCATGCATAATATCATTTACTTAATAACTGATAATCTCATATGAAAATTTATAACAAATACTAACTTATGATGATTATCCAAGATACATACTAATTTCTAATGAAACTTAAAAATAAGCCACAAAAAAATACGAAAATTTATCAATACCTTTTTAAATGATTTTTGTATTTACTGTTAAATCCTCCTGATGGATTAGTATTATAAATGCTAAAAAATACTTCTATTCCATAGGATTATATAGCATTATATAGAAAGTATTATCATATAGTTTAAGGAGAAATTCATAAAATGACTAGTATACATTTAGACAAACAACAGCAAATGGCAGTATATTATGATGAAGAAAAACCTCTAGTCATACAAGCAGGACCAGGAGCAGGGAAAACAAGGGTAATAGTTGAACGAGTCAAGTATCTGATAAACGATAAAAAAATATCGCCAGAAAGCTTACTTGTAATCACCTTCACCAACAAGGCAGCAAAAGAACTAAAGCAAAGACTGAGCAAAGACTTGCCAACATCAACAATAAACAACATGCAGATAAGTACAATACACAGCTTCTGTAACAAAGTACTATCCTACTGTGGATATTCAGGACTAGAATTACTTGAAGACACCGACGTCAACGAAAAGAAGATGATGTTTCTAAGAAAACATAAAAAGGACTTAGGCTTCAAAGACGAGTCATACATGACAGGAAGTGGACTTAAATCAGTGATTTCAACGTTTGACGAATACGCAACATTCAATGTAGATACAGATGCACTGACAAATTACATCGAAGAAGAATTTCCCGTAGAAAAATCATACCTAGAATTCATAAAAGAAAAAAAGGCAGAATGTGATGATTACTTCCAATTCCCATATGATGAGGTAAAATCCAATAAGGAATATGACAAGTCATGGTACAATGCAAAGTATAAGGCAGTAGCACAGGCATATCCCAAATACATTAAACTATTAGAAGAGGAAGGACTATGCGACTATAATTTTCTACAAATAAAGACCAATCAACTCCTAGAAGACGAAGAATTACTCTCAAATATCCGATTCAAAAACGTGCTCATAGACGAATTCCAAGACACCGACCCCATACAGATGCAGATATTTGAAAAGTTGATGAAGGTAGCAGATTCATTCACAGTTGTAGGCGACGACGACCAGAGCATATACTCCTTCAGGGGTAGTGTACCAGAGTACTTCACACACTTTAGAGATAAATATGATGCAAACATAGTAACCTTAAACACAAACTATCGTTCAACAAGACAAATCGTGGAGTTCAATGAAAGTTTCATCAAAGACGACAGATTAATCGAAAAGAACCTCAAACCTAACAGGACAGACGAATCCGATGTATACTACTTAAACAATGCTGACGGAAAACAACAGGCACAAAACATTGTCACAATCCTTAAACACTTAAAACAGTCAGGTAAAATACGAGGATACTCCGATGTAGGAATACTCTTCAGGGCAATAAGATCCAAGAGCTATCTTCAAGAATTATTAGATGAACTATGCCATAACGATATACCATACTACCTGAAGGATTCAAAGCCACTAATCGAATACGACGAGGTTAAGGCAATACTGACACTAATATGGTACGTCATTGAAAAGAATCCACAAAATCCCAGTAATATTGAGAAGAAATGGTTGAACCTGAAGGCATTCACCAATGAATACTATGATGCAAGTAAAATATTCAAACTAAGTGATGACACAATCAACACACTCACACAATTGGAGGATGACTATAGAAACAAGGTAACAGAAACAGAGAAACTAGTCTATAAAGAATTAACAGGAAAAACTAGTAAAATTAAAAAATTTGAAGGAGTATTCAATCGTGACGATGAGGTAATAGCCAAGATATTTGAGTCTGTAGAATATCCGGACATATCTAAAATGACTAGCACACAGTTGAAAGACATTGGCATAACTGATTATGATGATTTAGAGTTCTTTGAAAGATTACATAACATAAAATGCGAGGCATTTGATGAAGATGTTGAATTTTATGAACGACCAACCATATTGGAGACTTATTATAAATTATTGGATGCTACAGGCTATATTAGGGATAAATTTGATGACAATACCTATGAAAACAAGCAGATACTATATAATGTGGCACAGATTTCTAACACAATATTTAACTATGAGAACCTAGTCAATAAATGGGATATAACTGGGTTATTCTGGCTACTAACAGGTTTAATCGAGGATTATGGTTCTCATAGTGAGGATGAGGATGAAAACAATAAGGTTCAAATAATGACCATCCATAAATCTAAGGGCTTGGAATTTCCAGTTGTCATATTATGTTCATTAGAAGAAAGTAAGTTTCCTAGAAAGTATGTTGACCCAACTGTTAAGTCATTCTATAATATGTACCCAACACCATATGAATACCTTGAATACAAGGATGAAAGTGAAGACATGGAAGAACACTATGATAAAGAAGAACGAAGAACCATATATGTGGCAACCACTAGGGCAGAAGATATGCTAATACTGTCCTCGATATCAAAAGACGATGAAGTACCCACAATAGTTGATAAGATGTTTGAAGACTATCCTAGTATCATCTCTTTAAATGATTCAAACCTGCCAAAACTACCTCAAACGCATTCACATGCTAGTCCTAAACTGGTTGATGAACGTTTAGACATTAGTTACACAAGTTTCAGTGAATACAATTTCTGTCCACACGAGTACAATTTAAGGTATAACTATAACTTCCAGAACTCCAAAAATAAGCAGATAACCTACGGATTATTTGTACATTCCATACTAAACAATATTCACAACATTTCATTAAAACAAGAGATAACAGATGAAAAGATAAATAATATAATTGACAAGAATTTAAGCTTAAACGAGAACATTAATAATGAAGACCCCCAGATTGAAAGTATCAGGTCTAGTATACTGGAGTACTGGAATACTTATGGTAGTAAATGGGATATATTGGGTTCAGAAGTACCATTCGATATTATTAATGGTGATGCAAGATTATCTGGTTCAATCGATTTAATAATAAGAAACAGTCAATCCAATAATATAACAGTAATAGATTTTAAGACATCTAACCTCAAAAAGTTACAAAAGGATAAGTTAAGATATCAAAGACAGCTATACATCTACGCAATGGCCATAAGAGAAAACCCACAGTTCAAGGATTATAATGTTACTATGGGAATGATTTATACTGTTTATGACTCCGGGATGCTATGCTTTGATATTGATGATGAGAAAATTGACCAATTCAGTAGATCTATTAACCAAACAGTCAAGAAAATTAAGAACGAGGAGTATGACAGACATAAGAATAATTGCAGTAAGTGTGAATTCAAGGATACGGTCTGCCAAATGTTAGACTAGTCACATGATACTGTTTAACATCATCATAAACTCCTTTTTCTGTGGATACTTGTTTTTCAGGTTGCTAATGATTTTTCTTAGTCTTTCATGTGTTGCATCGTAGCTATCAATACTTTTTAATAATTTAANNAGGCGATATTGTTGGCTTTCAGGCTATCCTTGTATATTATTTTCTCGTAGTAATCGAGTATTTCAGTTCTATGAGAGTTTTCATAGTATTTCCTATGTTCTTCTAGTGTGGAAGTTGTACAGTTGTCGATTATATTGTAAAATAGCTTATCATAGTCTTCTTCAATAATGTATATCTCATTAACAGTTTCATATGCTGATTTGTCTAGATAATAATTTATTATCCTCTCCTTTTCTAGGATAAATCCTTCTTCATCCATGTACTCTTTCAAGATAAGGTAATACTTTATATCACTAGAGTGTCTATCGTATATCATCTGTTTTGTCTTTTCAACTAGTTTAGTTGTCTCAGATGCCTTCTGGTATACTTGTATTAGTTGATTATCTACATCCATATTTTCTGCTTTTTCCAGTAGCTCTATGGCACTGGAGTAATTACTATTCCTGCACTCAACTTTGACAAGTGCTAATAAGATAGATTTATAGTGTTTATAATCATATAAAAAGCTTTTTAAGTCTTCCAGTGGATAATTTAATCTCATTAGGAAATCATATCTTAACATTAGTAGTTCTTCTGTTATCTTGTCTGATTCTATGAGATCATCTATCGAATTTAGTATCTCCCGTAGGTATCTTTCATGATAATATTTTTTGGATATAAACTCAATTAATGCTACTACTGGTGTTTGCATATTACTGATACACTTAATGGCTTTATTGAATATGATTTCTCTGTCTTTCAAACGGGAATGGTCTATAATATAGTTCAAATAAAATTTTAATGCTCGAAGGCTATAGTATAGGTTATCATAAGCATTGTATTGTGAGATGTTATGATATATCATGTATATCATGTTAGCGGTGTATTGATATTCATGTAATTTGCATAACAAGTCTATTTTAGAGTTAATAAAAAAGTAGAGATCATCGTCAAGGTTATAATCATATTCATTTGTTTTTTGAAACATCTCCATGATGGTGTTTTCCATTTCTACTACGTCATCAGAAGTTATATCATCTTGGAAGTGATTTATGAATTCTTCACAGAACTGGTAATCATATTTGAAACGCTTAACTAAATATTCTTTTAATGTTATTTCGTCTAATGAGTATAGGATTTCTTCGAATTGTGTTATTTTTTCATCATCTTCAGTGTTTTCTTTTATCTCTTCGTACTTGTATAGTAGACTTGCTATGTGTTTGCATGGTGGATTGTTTTTGTGTTCAATACAGGTACATTCCATGCTTTTTATTTTGTTATTGTTGAATGTTACCTTTATTTTGTATGGTTCTGTAGAGTTTGAATCAATTTTTGCGCTGATGGAGTTTTCACCATATTTAATATCATATAGTGCATCATATTCATAGTAGGTGTAGGCTTTTTCTAGTGTTTGTTGGGCGAATTTGTTTTTCCACTTCATTTTTTATTCTTCCAATAGTTTTCGATGTAGTTTAATGTCTCATCTGCCGTGTTTGTTATCTTGTATAGTTTGTTGTCTTCTTCTTGTATTACTCCTTCTTCTGTCATGAAGTTTATCATTTCGATTAGTGTGTCGTAGTAGTTCTGGCAGTTGTATAAGACTATTGCTTTGTCGTGTTTTTTAAGTTTTTTTAGTGTGAGTACCTCAAAAAATTCGTCTAATGTTCCTATGCCTCCAGGCATTACTATGATTGCATCTGATCTTTTGAGGAATTCTTCTTTTCTTTGTTGCATATTTTTTGTGTATATTATTTCATCACAATCTTGGTATGGTTGTTCAAAGTCTTTCATCCATTCTGGTGTTATTCCTATTACTTCTCCAGATTTTTCTTTGACTTTATCTGCTACTGTTGCCATTATTCCGTTGCTTCCTGCTCCAAAGATTAGTGTGTGTTCATGTTTTGCTATAGTGTGTCCTAGTGTGATTGCTTCTTTTATATATTTTTCTTTTATTTTTTTGCTTCCTGCTGCGTATAGACATATTTTCATTATTTTTTTTCTCCTGTTTTATCATTTTATATTTTTAGGTTAATATTATTTTTTGTAGCACGTTTTATCTGTTGTATCAAAAGTATTATTTAATTAATTTTACTTTTGTTTATATCAATAGTTACTACTATCTATTATCAAATTATTATTAGATAATGTTATTATATCAAAGAGCTATGTTAATAATAAATATTAAAATTATGTGATGTATATTTAACATATGATTTTTAGAAAAAAAGGATGGAATCATTAAAGATAAATACCTCTCTCAATATATAACATTATAGATATAAC
>MUZZ01000051.1 GCA_003266075.1 Methanosphaera sp. rholeuAM74 | reverse complement strand
GGTATTCATTTTAGGATAAAAAAGTGTGGAGAGGAGAAAAACTAACTAATCATGTTTTTGACTAGTTACATTGTACGAATTACTTCTCTGATTGCTTTTGGATCAGATGATACTTGTGTTGGCTCTTCACATGCATCTATTGCAACGTTTGGATCTTTAAGTACATGTCCTGTTACAACACATACTATACGTTCACCCTTATCTATTTCACCGTTTGCAACTAGCTTTCTTAAGCCTGCAATGGATGCTGCTGATGCTGGTTCTACCCCAATTCCCTCAGTTCTAGCCAGATACTTCTGTGCATCAAGTATTTCCTCATCAGTAACAGTATCTGCTGTACCGTTAGATTCTTTGATAGCGTTCATTGCTTTAACTGCACTTACTGGTGCACCTATCCTTATTGCTGTTGCGATTGTGTCAGGGTTTTCTACTGGTACTACAGTTTCTTCACCTTTTTTGACTGCATTAGCTATTGGTGCACTATTTACTGCCTGTATTCCCGTCATCATTGGCACATCTTTGATGTATCCTGCATTCCTGAATTCGGTTATTCCCTTCCAGATTGCCGATATGTTTCCTGCATTTCCTACTGGTAGTATTATCCTGTCAGGACTCTGCCAGCCAAGGTCGTCCACTATTTCCATTCCGATAGTCTTTTGTCCTTCTAGTCTGAATGGGTTGATTGAGTTTAGCAGGTATAGTTCACCGTCTAGTGCTAGTTGGGTGATTGTTTTTAGTGCGTCGTCGAAGTTTCCATCTACTCCGAATACTTTTGCTCCGTGGAACATTGCCTGTGCCAGTTTTCCTAGTGCAACTTTTCCTGCTGGTAGCAGTACTGCACATTTTAGTCCTGCTCTTGCAGCGTATGCTGATAGTGATGCTGACGTGTTTCCTGTTGATGCACATCCAACCATGTTTACTCCTAGGTCTACTGCCTTGGTTGTTCCTACACTCATTCCCCTGTCTTTGAAACTTCCTGTTGGGTTTGATCCCTCGACTTTCACGTAGAGGTCTACTCCTAGTTCTTTTCCTATTTTTTCACATTTACAAAATGGTGTTCCACCTTCATCTAGGCTTATCCTGTTTTCTGGGTTTACTGGTAGGAATTCCTTGTACTTCCATATGTTTTGTCTTCTTGACTCGAAGGTGTCTCGTGGTATGCCTTCAACGTTACATTCTACTTCTAGTATGGAATCACATTTTTTACATGTGTATATTATCTCATTATCTTCATATTCTTCTCCACATGATATACAACGTATCATCTTATTTCTCCTTTATTTGATGTGAATTAATTTGGTCTATACTATGTATATTTTTTATTGTTTTAATAGTTAACTATTTTCTTTGATTAATGATTGTGTGTTGTTTTTTGTTTATATGGTGATGTATTAGTATTTAATCTTGTGTTTAGTTGAGATAGGTTATCGTTTATTTTCTTAAAAAATAGTTTTTTAGATTAATGGGAGTTTATTAGAATGTGGGTATAGAAGTACATGTATTTATTAGTATTTAGATGGGCATTAAATGTCAATTAATATATGATTTTTTTGTTATTTGAACAAAAACCTAAATACGTAATAAATAAGTTCCTTATTTTTAGTGGTGTGACACTATAGTCAAGCGTCATTTTTAATTAATGGTATACATGCATTCTATACAATATAATTTATTAAAGTAATCATTTAAAAAGTTATTGTTTTTTGATTATAATATAAAGGAAAATTTAAATAGGATGTGAAATGGTCAAATAAAAAACAAGAAAATAACGTTCTTTATATGTTTGTATACCTTTCATTATATTCATATTACTTCTCCACAGGACATACAACATATCATCCAAACTATCATTAAATAATGTGAATTAAATTGCTTTAATATGTATATCTTTAATAATAATATATTTTCTAGAACCAAAACTTGAAGCATTTTGTAAAAATAGGGGTGATGAAGTCAAAGTTAAAAAATAAAATATTCTACAGCCAACTATCCATGACCTCCACCCATCAGATAACTTATGACAACAATCAAAACTCCGACAACCACAATCTTAAAGGCAGTAGAAAGCATACTCTCCTTAGAAATCCTGCCAAGATAACATCCCAGAACAAACATCATCACAAAACATATGACCAATGTAACTGATATAGCCGTATAAATATCATTGAACAAGAAAAATGGAATAGATGGAATGAAAGAACCCATAAAACTCGCACTACCATGAGTCAACATACTCATATAGACACGATACTTAGCCTGCTGATGTATAATAGTATCATCCAACTTACGCTCCTCAAGAAGCATAGTACTTTCAAGTTCACGAATCAACTTACCCTCCTCGGCATGTTCACCGACATATGAACCAAAACCATTGGACAAAGCTATAGCAATACCACCACTAAGACCAGTTAAGCCAACAGCCATCGTATTAACAGCATTACCAGAGGATATGCCCATAATTGCAGCAGTCAATGATATACTAAGAACAGTTAAAATTCCATCAAGAGAACCTAAAGCAACGTACCTGCTCATGGCAATATAATCCCGTACTACCTTCCTAAATGTAACCTTCATATATTTCCAACTCTAAATAAACTTGTTTACCTGCCAAGCTGTTTATGTGCACGTGCCAAGTGACCAGCAGCCAATGCACCAACCAATGACAATTCACCTGCAAGAACAACACTAGCAACAATAGAGGCAAACCTCATAACCTTATCACTACCCCTAGCATCCATGATATTCAATGACTCAGTAGCTGTTTCCAAGCGTGTTCCACCACCAACAGTAGCTACAGGTAAATCAGGTATGCTCACACTAAAGTATAAATCTCCATCATCATTTTCTGCTGAGGTAATACCTAAACTTCCTTCAACAACGTGTGCAGGGTCTTGACCACAGGCAATGAATACTGCGGCAATCATGTTAGCAAAATGAGCGTTAAATCCATAACTGCCACCAATAGCAGAACCCAATAGGTTTTTTGAATAGTTAACCTCGACTATTGCCTCTGTAGTAGTCTTCAAAACCTTTTCAACAACATCCCTTGGAACTAGTACCTCTGCTACAACACTCTTTCCCCTGCCCTCAACGAGGTTAACTGCTGAAGGCTTCTTGTCAACACAGAAGTTACCACTCAGTGCCAGTACATCCACGTCATTATGTTGTTCTATGTATTGTGTAATCTTTTCTGTGGCAATCGTTACCATGTTCATGCCCATACTGTCACCTGTATAATATACACATCTTGGATAGACGTATCTTCCAACAACTGCTATGGGATCAATTTTTAATAGTTTTCCATGGCTTGTAGTTTCCTCAGCAATCTCTTTAAGCTTTTTGAAGTTATCTTCTATCCATGTCTTTAGCTTTGAAGCTTCTTGAACATTTTTCGTCTTGATTGCTGGTGCTCTTGTCATCTGATTCTTTATTATTGAAACAGAGCATCCACCAGAACGTCTTATAACAGAGCATCCACGGTTAACTGATGCTAGTAATGCACCCTCAGTTGTTGCCATTGGAACATATGTGCTTATTTGGTCATCATCGGTATTGATTTTAACTGGTCCAACCACACCTACTGGTACTTGTACGACTCCTATACCGTTTTCAATGTTTTTTTGTGAGGTCTGGGTCATGTCTATTGAGTATTTTCCGATGTGTTCAAGTGTTGTGTTGGTCTTTGTTTCAATGTACTTTCTTCTTACATCACATGCAAGGTTTGCATCCCCCAGCAACTGTTCTAGTTGATGTATCTTTATTTCACCCTCATCTAACTTATGTATTAGTTCATTAACGTCAGCATCCATAATAACATATCCCCTTATATAAAATAGTTAAATCTTCCAGATTTTATTGTGTAAATTTTAATTATCGTAAAAAAGTAATAGAATAGTGGTTATAGTGATTTATTTCATTATAACATTTTGTTGAAGTTTAAAGGCTTATATTTTTATAATTCTTTCAATATCCGTATTATGTCACTAGGCTTGTCGGCTACGTGTACACCATACTCTGCCATGATTTCCTTTTTATGCTGTGCAGTTCCATCAGTACCTTCTATGATTGCCCCTGCATGACCCATACGTTTACCTAGTGGTGCTGATACTCCAGCTATGAATGATATTACCGGCTTTGTTATGTTTTCTTGAGCATACTGTGCTGCCTTGATTTCTGCTATTCCACCAATTTCACCTATTAGCACTATCTGCTTGGTTTCAGGGTCATTTTCGAATCTGTTCAGGGTTTCTATGTAGTC
>MUZZ01000140.1 GCA_003266075.1 Methanosphaera sp. rholeuAM74 | reverse complement strand
AAACCAATACAATCCCAGATAAACAGCATCAAACTAGAAATAGCAGAAGAAGTGACAGATGAAAACAGACTAAACGACTTTGAAATAATAAACAGCAGTAACAAAGTATCAGGTACAGCAGTAATACCACCAGACATGAACATCTGTGACAACTGCTTAGAAGAAATACTGGATAGCACCAACAGACACTACTACTACCCATTCACAGCCTGTACCGATTGTGGACCAAGATTCACACTAATACGTGACGTACCATATGACAGAATAAACACGACCATGGACGAATTCCCATTATGTAATGCTTGCAACGAAGAATATACCAATCCACTGGATAGACGTTACCATGCAGAAGCCACTTGTTGTCCAGAATGTGGACCAGAAGTCTACCTATACAAGGGTGGAATATTAGACGTCCACGACCCCATACGAGAGGCAAGTAAACTAATAGACGAAGGTAAAATACTCGCAATAAAAGGAATAGGTGGAACACACCTTGTATGTAAAACCACCACGGATGACGCCATAGAAAAGATGCGAAGTAGACTTGGAAGGAAAACCCAGCCATTTGCCGTGATGAGTCCCGACTGCAAAACTGCAGAAATGTTTGTAGACTTCAACGACAATGAAAGAAAACTACTTGAAAGTGTTGCAAGGCCGATAGTAATACTAAACAAGGGTAAAGACTATATGCTAAGTGACAAGGTATCACCAGATCTACACAACCAAGGAGTAATGCTACCATACACAGGACTACAACACCTACTGTTTAAATACACAATAGAACCTGCATACGTTATGACATCAGCGAATATGCCGGGAGATCCCATGCTAATAAACAACAATGAAATAGTGGAAAAACTAGACTCCATCGCAGATTACTTCCTATTACATAACAGACGCATACTAAACAGGTGCGATGATAGTGTAATACGATACCGTAATGACAAAGCCTGCTTTATTAGAAGATCCAGGGGATACGTTCCAAAACCCTACGATTTTAGCAGAATTAACAGAAAAGATAACATCCTAGCACTCGGACCAGAACTAGACGTTACATTCTCAATACTTAAACAGGGAAAATGCTATCCATCACAACACATCGGTAACACCTCCAAGTTCAGGACAGTAGAATTTATGCAGGATGCCATCCAACATCTACTTAACATCACAAGAACTAATGAAATCAACTACATAGTATGTGACTTACATCCTGACTTCAATACCACCAAGTTAGCAAGACAAATGAGTGATGAGTATGGTTGCACCCTTGAACAGGTACAACACCACCATGCACACGCAGCAAGCCTAATGGCAGAACACAAAAAGGATGAAATGGTGGTTATTGCTGCTGATGGAGTAGGCTACGGTGAAGATGGTGACATATGGGGAGGAGAAGTTTTATATCTTAACAATACTGGAAACTATGTCCATCATGGTGGTCTAAAAAAACAGGCCATGCCTGGTGGAGACATTAGTACTAAATATCCGATACGTATGGCAATGGGAATATTATATGAACATATGAATGACAACAGGCTCGCAGAAGTCATGAAGACAAGATATTCCAGTTGTTTCCAACATGGAGAAGCTGAAGTAGACATGGTACTTAAACAGTTGGAGAAAAACTTTAACACATCATATACCAGTAGTATGGGCAGAGTCCTCGACAGCATTAGTGTATTACTTGATTTGAGTGTTAGTAGAGGCTATGAAGGGGAATGTTCTATGAAGTTAGAAAGTGCGGCTACATATGGAAGTGACATATTAAGTATTCCTATCAACATAAAGGACAACATCATTGATACTAGTCAGCTACTTGAGGATGTATTGCTTCTTAAAAAGGATGGATGGAATGTGTGCGATATTGCTAAGGCATCGCAGAAATCATTAGCCAAGGCAATTAGTGAGGTTGCATATGATTGTGCCTGTAAGTATGATGTTGATTGTGTTGGAGCTACTGGTGGAGTATTTTACAACGAACAAATCTCCCGAACAGTCCAAGAATGCGTGAATAGTCATGGACTAGAGTTCATACAACATGAAAAGACTTGTTGTGGTGATGGAAGTGTGTCTATGGGTCAATGTGCCATTAGTGGTTGGAAACATGCTGAAGAATAATAGTAGCATATAATATGGATTAAATTTTAAATTTGAATAAATTTCTTTAAAAAAA
>MUZZ01000009.1 GCA_003266075.1 Methanosphaera sp. rholeuAM74 | reverse complement strand
TCAAGCTACTTTTTTGGTTAAAACACTCAAAAAATCTAACACAAAAAATGATGATTTTACTTCGCTATACCATTATATAACGAAGTAAAATATAATCAAACACAAAAAAGTTGAAAAAAATCAAAACCAAAAACACAAAAAATTAAAACAATATCATCATAAAAAACAAACACAAAAAAACAAAAAATGAAACCGAAAACACACACACAAACTACCATTTTTTAAAAAAAAATAAACAACCAAACATACACAGGAAACATAAACAAACAAGAACAAGAACAACTAAAACAACAACTACAATAAATAACCCCAAAAAACGAAACAACAATCACAATACCCCATATGCAAAACATGCCAAGAAAACACCACAACAAATGTAACAATAAATAAGCATCCTGTAATAACAATAGAATAGAAACAGTTAACTACTCAAAAAGATAAAATAAGAAAATAAGAGGAGAGTTCGTTAAATTCATTCGATAATGAAGTAACTTAGACCTCAAATTTATTAAGAATGTTTAAAATATATTATAACAATAAGTATAAAATGGTGAAAAATATGTCAAAAATGTCCAAGATTATAGAATCTGCAATTAAGCACAAGCCATATAAAGAAACTACAAGTGACAAAGAAGAGGCAGAAAAGCTCATGGAAGAACGTTCTGTTGTTGAAGATGAAACATATGAAATTCCTAAGATGATTTATCATAGCAAAGTTAAAAGCAAACAAATCTGTGGATGTCAGATGATAACTTTTAATGAGAACGAAAACACTGATAAGATAATAATATACCTTCATGGAGGAGCATATGTTAATGAAATCGAAAAATTACACATAATCTTCTGTGATAAGCTTGCTAAAAAAACCAATGCAAGTCTATATGCTCCAATATATCCACTTGCACCTAACCATACATTTGAAGAAACCTATGTTATCGTAGGAAAGCTTTATGATATGTTACTAGAGTATAAAAAGCCAATAACGATTATGGGGGATTCTGCTGGTGGAGGATTATCTGTATCATTTAGTGAAGATTTAGCTGTTAATAATTTAACACAACCAAGTAATTTGATTCTTATTTCTCCATGGGTTGACATATCCATGTCTGGAGATTATGATGATCTTTTTGACGTTGACCCTATGCTTGGTGTAGATGGTGCACGTGAAATGGGTAAGGCATGGGCAGGTAGCATGGATACAAAGGATTATAGGCTAAGTCCATTGTATGGTGATGTTAAAAATCTTCCAAAAACCACAATTTTTGTAGGAACACATGAAATAATATATAATGATGTGAAGAACTTTTATGAAAAACTTAAGGACAATGGTGTGGATGTTGATTTGATTGTTGGAGATAATATGACCCATGTATACCCTCTTTATCCTGCAGTACCCGAATCTAAAGAAGCATTTAACAAAATTGTTGAAATATTGAACATTTCCACTTTATAGGTGATGTGAATTCTTCTAAGCATTGGCGTGTTATAGTCCCCACATGGATTATGGTGTCTATGTATTCTAAGATATTTAGACACTTGTCTAATAAATTTTTTTTTCCTTCTTCACTCTAAGTATGTGAGGATTTTTATTGTCATTTATGATGAAATCAGTTAGTAGTTGTTCTATTACTTCATGGTTTTCACAAAATTCTATATTGTTTTTTTTCCGAGTTTTCCTGGTATGATTGTACATCATCATACACACCTAATGTCAACTTATCTTATAGTGGGAATCTTGACCATGACAATATCTGTTACTTGCATGGCCTTCGTTGAAGAGTGAAATCATATTAATTTAGCTAATTATCTATTAGTTGAAGGGGGGGGTGTTATGGGATTAAATAGTTTCTTAATCTACTTATTTTTTCCATTTTTTTATTCATTGTTTAGGATTTTTTCTGTTATTAGTGTAGCTGATTCCACCATTTTAGGACAGAATTCTGTGAATAACTGGTTATCTAATGCATATTGTATTCCCTCTTCTGTGGATATGTCGCATCCGAGCAGGTCATTGCAGATGTATGTTCCATTTTCTTTTTTAAATTCGTCTAGGAATTTGTCGCATACTATGTCAGATCTTATCTTGCTTTCTTCGTCATCCTTATCACATTTAGCGTATGCTAGTCCAAGCACCATCAGTGCCCCCGTGCATGCTCCACATACTTCTCCTTTTCTCATTCCACTACCGAAGCATCCCCCGATTTTTAGTGCTT
>MUZZ01000193.1:1140-24746 GCA_003266075.1 Methanosphaera sp. rholeuAM74 | reverse complement strand
TGTTACTGAGCCGTACGCCATGAATATAAATTCATTCAACTCGCATGGCTTAATCGAATCCCAATAGCAGTAGCTTCCGCCAGGATCAAACGGATTTACACAAAAAAATACGAGTAAATCAATTCCAACCAAAGCAGAAAATTTTTACACACTATAGAAGTATTAGTAAACAAAATAAAGGATAATTATAATTAGCAGTTAATATGTTGTTATATTAACACCACAAATGTTATACATTTTAAATATAATCATTCTACACTTCGCGTTTAACGTACATCAAACTAAATGTAGTGTTTTAGTTCTCATCATGAATATTGCTACACTTGGATATTGCAACCATCATTACTAAACATGTTAATGTTTTTTGTTCAGGTCATCACCGTTATGTNNCGTTATGTGTTGTAGCACATACTATAGTCATCGAATCCTTTTTATCAAGTTAATTAGAAAATATTGCAATAATCTTTTTATTGGGAAAATATGTAGAAAGATATATTAAAAATAATTAAAAGAAGATTAATATAAGAAGTAAAGAATAAAAAACTATTATATAAACTAGTTTAAGGGTTTAGTATGAAAGGTATTAGAATAATAAAGAAAGAAGCCAATAATGTGAGAAAAAAACTGCTCAAAGAAGACATCCTATCTAAGAAGTTCAAGGCAAGAAATGATGAGAACTACGTCTATTTTCCAATCAAAAGCGAATGTGATGATACTATAATTGAGTCATTATTAAATGAATATCCATATGAATATGGTGACTATGAATTTGAAAAGGCTTCATATAGACCACAAAACTTCAGGGATTACCTAGAAGACATTCCGGAACAACTAGTTGATGAAGTGACAAAATCCTTCGACGTCATAGGAGACATCGTCATAATTGAAGTACCACCAGAACTAGAAACAAAAAAACATCAGATAGCCCAGGCAGTACTGAAGTTCACCAGAAGAAAAAGCGTCTACTGTAAAAAAAGCAAGGTATCAGGTGTAAGACGTACAAGAAAGCTGGAATACCTCTCTGGTGAGGAATCCTTAGAGACCACCCATAGAGAGTTTGGACTAAGATACAGACTAAACCCCTCAATGGTATACTTCAGTCCAAGGCTTGCAACCGAACGCTCACGAATCACGTCACAGGTAAATAATGGAGAAATTATAATAGACTTCTTTGCAGGAATAGCCTCCTTCGGAATAAACATTGCCAAAAAACATGACGTGACAATCTATAGTGTAGACATTAATCCTGAAGCCATCAGATATGCACATGAAAACATCAAGCTAAATAACTTAGTCGGCAATGTCATACCCATCCTCGGAGATATCAACGACGTAATAGTTGACTTGCCAATGGCTGATAGGATTCTGATGAATCTACCAGGATACTCCAAAAACTTCCTAAATTTAGCAGTCAACCACCTCAAAAAGGGTGGCATCCTTAACTACTATGAATTTTCAAACAGTGAAGAAACAGTTATAGACAGAATTAGAGAAGCATCCGGAACTAGAAAAGTTGAGATAGAAGATGTTAGAAGGGTTAGATCCCAGAGTCCAGGAATCTATCATATGGGTGTTGATGCGAGAATATACTAGAACTCATAATGGCTTTTTAATTCCTTCCTCGGTAATTATTCCAGTGATGAGTTCAGATTCGACTATGTCAAATGCCGGGTTTTCCACCAGGGTTTCTTCTGATGTGATGTATTTATCGTTAATTTTGAGTACTTCATCGGCACTTCTTTCTTCTATTTCTGTGTCGAATATGTTTATATTATTGTCAAATGTGCTTAGTGGTGCTGCAACGTAGAAGGGTATGTTGTATCTTTTTGCTGCTATTGCCACCATTAGTGAACCAATCTTGTTTGCAACTCCACCTTTTGCTACACGGTCTGCTCCGATTACTACCTTGTCCACACGTTTTTGTTGCATTAGAAAGGCTGCTGCTGAGTCAACTATCATCCTGACGGGGATGTTTTCCTGTTGCATCTCGAAGACGCTTAGTCGTGCACCCTGTAGTACTGGTCTTGTTTCGTCACAGATTACGTTTATGTTTTTGCCGGACTGGTGTGCTGCCCTTATTACTCCCAGTGCTGTTCCGTATCCTGCACATGCTAGTGAACCTGCATTGCAGTGGGTTAGAATACAGTCCCCATCGTCTATTACTGTGTTTCCATGTTCACCGATTTTCCTGTTTATCTGTATGTCTTCTTCCATCATCTGTTTTGCCTTGACTATTGCTGGTACTTGGTCGTCTACTGCTTTTTGCACTTCATCTACTGCCCAGAAGAGGTTGACTGCCGTTGGTCTTGCCGATTTTATCTCGTGTGCGGCTTGTGTCATGTCTTCATCATGTAGTTGTGCTAGTGCCATTGCAAAGGCAGCACTTACTCCTATTGCTGGTGCTCCCCTGACTACCATAGTCTTTATTGCTTCTATGACTTCATGGTAGTTTTCACATTCAACGTATTCTATGCTGTGTGGTAGCAGTCTCTGGTCTAGTAGGTATAGTTTGTTATCCTTCCAGTATAATGTTTCTATCATATTCATATTCTCCTTGTTATTTAATTTGCTAATAATATGAAAAAAAAATAATATAATTTTTGGTGGTCATATTAATTGTTAGTAGTGGCTGTTTGGCACTAACTCTAGTGAGTAGTCGTGCTGTTTGTGTCCTGGTATTCCGAATGCGTCTGCCCTACACTGTGAGCATGCCCTGAATACTGGTATGTACTCTTCCACGTCTTGTCTTACCGTGCTTAGTAGTCCACATCCCGGCTTTTCTAGGTCTTTGAACTTGTTTAGTGGTATTAGTGGGATTACGTTCATTATTGATGCTCCCTTGCCCCTGACTACTTTGGCTATTTCCACTATGTGTTTGTCGTTGACTGTTGGTATGAGTACACTGTTTACCTTCACGACAATACCCCTCTGACTTAGAAGTTCCACGGCCTTGAGCTGATTTTCTAGTAGTATCTCGAATCCTTCTCTTCCATGGTAGCACTTTCCATGGTATTGTATGTCATCGTATATCTTGACTCCTATATCCGGGTCTATTGCGTTGATTGTTATTGTGACTGTTTTTACACCAGATTCGACTATTTCATCTATGTAGTCTGGCACTAGTAATCCGTTGGTACTCATACATAATATTAAGTCTGGAAACTCCTTTTTAACCCTCTTGAATAGCTCTAAGGTGTTTGAGTTGAATAGTGAGTCTCCTGGTCCTGCCACTCCCACGACGTTTATTGGCATCTTAGTTGTGGTCTGCCTGATGTGTTCTATTGCATCGTCTACCGTCATTATTTGTGATGAGACTCCTGGCCGGTCTTCTTGGTCGTTTATTTTTCTTGTGCAGAATCCACATTGGATGTTGCAGTTGGGTGCTATTGGTATGTGTATCCTACCAACCTTGTCATGTATCTTCTCGTTGAAGCATGGATGGGATTTGGTTATGTGTGAAAAGTTGTTTATCATCTCGTCACTCATACTTATTATGCCTCCATAGTTTTTACTTGTATGTTATTTGTTTTTGACTTCTTCTATTACTTCATGGAACTTCTCGTTCCATTTTTCGTCTATTATTTCATCACTACTCATGATGCATATCAGGTTGTCTTGGCTAGCATTCTTGGTCATCCTGAATCCTTCGGGCATTATGCGGAATATTGCATCGTATACCTTCTGTTTTAGTTCTTCTGCTGGGTCATGTACTATGTATGTCTTTGGATTGAATGTTGGATTTGGTATTTCTATGGTGTACCTGTTTGGCTGGTTTATGTTGTTTCTGCCCTCACTCTGCCATAGTGCCTTTAAGAGGTGTGGTATGTAGTTTTCGTCTTCAACCTTTATCTTAAGCGTGTCTTTTTCGGTTTTATATGATGCTATGTCTGGCAGTAGTATTATACCCGATGCCTTCTCTAATTTGACTACTCCTATAAATAGTGCTTCTCTTGGGTCTATGAATATCTTCACTGCACTTATTGCCCTTGCAAGGTTTAGGTCTTGTAGTGTCTGTCTGAGTATGGTATCGTATACTTGTGCACCTACTTCATCATAACATTCTACGTACATTTGTCTTATCTCCTAGCTAAAATCGTTTACTGTCGTCTACGTCGGAGTCCTTAAGACCTGATACCAGCATTGCGGCACCTATCGAACCTATGTATTGGGAGTATTCCGGTACTATGATGTTCATTCCACCGAGGATGTCCTGTACTGCGTCTACTAGTCCTGCTATGAGTGATGTTCCACCTACCTGTATTAGTGGTTCACGTACATCTATTTCCTGTAGTTGTTGTTCGTATACCTGTTCTGCTACGGAGTAACATGCGGCACTTGCTGCGTCTGCCTTGTTTGCTCCTCCTGCTAGGGATGTTACAAGATCCTGTATACCGAATACTATACAGTAGCTGTTCAGGACTGCATTTCTGTAGTTTCCCTTCTGTGCTAGTGGTCCGAGTTCTGTTATGTCTACTTCCAGCCTCCCACTTGTCATGTCCAGAAATCTTCCTGATGCTCCTGCACATATTCCTCCCATGGTGAAGTTGTCTGGTATTCCATTGTTTACTGTTATTACCTTGTTGTCCATTCCACCTATGTCGAGTACTGTTGCCTCACCTTTCTGTGCGTCTGCCAGGTATACTGCTCCCTTACTGTTTACCGATATTTCTTCTTGTATCAGTTTTGCTCCCATTGCCTTGCCTATGGTTATTCTTCCGTAGCCTGTTGTTCCTATGGCTTCTATGTCGTCTAGTCTGTACTCCGTGTTTTCGAGTGCTTGTCTGATTCCATCGTTTGCACAGCCTATTATGTCACCTGTCTTGACCCACCCTGTTCCTATTATTTCATCATCTTCCATGAGTGCTACTTTTGTCGTGGTTGAACCACTATCTATTCCTAGTGTCAGTCCTTCCTGTTTTTCTCTTGCGAGTACACTTTTTCTTGCCACGATTGTCGTCAGTGCTTCCATTCTGATGAATAGTTCTGATGCCTTGGTTTTCTCCGTGAAGGAGTAGGTTACTACTGGCAAGTTTGTGTTGTTCTGTATTAGTCTTCTTACCTCGTTTCTTGCTATTGCTGCTTCTGCACACCTGAAACAGGTACATATGAATACTGCATCGGCCTCATTTTTTCCTTCTACTAGGCTCATTGCCCGTGCTATCATTAGCTTTAGGCTTGAACTTGCACAGCTTAGACCGAATTTCTCGTAGGCTTCATCTATTTCATCCAAGTTCACGTCTGGCATGACCATCTGTGCACCGAAGGTTTCAGCAGCCTTTTCTATCTCTTTTTGTACTCCACTATATTCTGTTCCACAGGATAATTGTGCTATTTTTATCATTGTCCTTGTCCTCCCCCGTTGTTTAAGTCGTCTAGGAATGTGTTGATTTTATGTACCATTTCTACTGTGTCGTCACGTGATGTTGGATATTCTAGTTCCAGTACTGGTATGTCTTTGCGTCTTAGTGAGAAGACTGTTAGTTCTGATGATCTTGCACATCCTACACATCCGAATCCGTATGGTGCCTCGTTCATTATTATTGCTGCCTCGGCTTCTTCTATTATCGGACCAAACAATGACATTCTGCCACGTACACCAGAGGGTACTTCTATTGCAGCATACTTTAATCCGTTTATTGGATCGTTTTCTGTCATGTTGAATGGTGGTGCATCCAAGTCAGGACTTGTTACCTTTTCTTGCATCTGTTTTTGAACAACTAATGGTTCATGTCCACTCCTTACTATCATGTCTGCTAGTATCATGGAGTTTGGTGGAAATATCGCCACTTTCATAATATAACCTCAAATTATTATTCATTTTTTTATAAATCATCTGATATTCATTTGTTTTTTTAACTTTTATATTGATTTGTATCTGGTTTTAATCCTTTCCTTGTGTGTTTATTTCATCCACTACTTCTTTGAACTCATCAAGTGGTATCTTCTTGGGAGGATTCAAATCAACGTGCTTTGGATGTTCCAGTGCATAGCTTACATCATCCAGTAGTTTGTATTCTGCTTCTATCTGGTGGAATCCTTCCCTTGCTCCCCCACGTTTTGCCCTGCATCTTCTAGGGTCTCCCGGTGGGAATCCCCTGAACTTGATGAATATATGGTATGGGTCTAATTCCCTCATCTTCTCTGTTGCATAGTTAACGTCTTCGGCTACTCCATTGACGCTTGCACCGTAGCATGTTAATCTAATGTTCAATGGCAACTCCAGCATATGTAATTGGTTGAACAGTTCCTTTGAACTTAGAGTAGAGCCTGGACCTAAGATTATCATTCTCGTTATCTTATCGCTCTGGTCTGAATCCCTGTATGTGCCGTCACCCATTGGTATGTGACAGAATTGTGCGTCTATATCATCATTTTTCTCTGACATATATGGTATCTCCTTCATAGTATGATTCGAAGTTTTCTTTTCCTGTTACTACACGACCGATGATGTTTGTTCCATCAAATGTTTCTCCTGTCGGACCAAATTCATTGTTGTCAACAAACCTGATTCCCATGTTTCCCACATATTTGGATACCGTGTTACTGACACATATCTCCCAAGCTTTAACCTCGTCTGTAGGAGTTTTCTCGGGTATCAATCCCTTTGCATCCTTTTTTACTGCATTGAACATTATTAAGTCCATGTCCTTGAATGCCATGTCCACTCGTAGGTGTCCTACGTCACCGTCCAGTAATCCGGTAATCTTTCTGAAGTACCATACGGAGCTTGGTGACTGGTCTTCGTATAGTTCTATTTCTACGAAGTCCTCCTTTGGAACTCCCAATGTGCTTATCTTTTTTGTGTTGTTTATCTCAACCGTGTATAGTGGGTTTTGTGCTACTACTATTGCATCATCATCGGTTAATCCGTCCCTCTGGTGTTCTATTGATAGTTTGTCGAGGTACTCTTCTGCCTCGACTTGTGTCATCGCTACCGTGGATATCTTCTCTGGAACTGTTTTTATCGTGACTTTTTCCTTTTCATTTACAGTGTCTAGTAGTTGTATTCCTCTTTTTATGTATCCTACTGTGTTATGTGTTGGTACTGAGACCCTACTTTCCCTGTAGAGGTATATTGTTCCTGTTGAGCTACCATCATTACGTAGTGTCACATTTCCCCTGCTTCTTTTCTCTATTAGCTCTGATTCACGTTCCAAGCCCTTGAGGGTTTGGTTGCTTATGAATGTCTCTGATTCGTAGTCCACTGTTATCGTGTTGTTTTCTATGATTTTGAGGAAGTGTTCGAATGACATCGGTGCTTGGGGGTTTGCCTCTACCTCGATGTATGTGAACAGTTCGTTTGATTCATGTAGCTTTGTTGATAAATCTGTTACGTTAGCCGTTTTTATTACGCTTTTTCGTTCTATTATCGGTTCGATTGATGTTATCTTATCAGTATTGTCTAGTTGTGCTATTGTACGTTTACCACCAACGACTGTGGCAAATACCCCCTTATTGTCATCAGGTACACCGTATATAGCATTGTGTTTGGATTTGGAGAATATTACGTGAGTTGACTCGTTCGAAAAGCTTGACAAGCTCAGTATCACATCCCACCTATTGTATTGGTATTCATTGTGTGTAGGCTCCAAATCAGACACCATTGAACCCATAGCCACCTCATTTGAGGTAGTCCACCTTATTAATGAGGAACTAAATTCATTGTAATGATTTTTCCAGAAATAGACTAAAAGTTTTGCCTCATCAACTAATTCAATGATGATACTACCCTTGGTAGTTTTAATTTTGTACTTGTTGACGTGACTTTCAAGTTCTTCTCGACCCTCAATCAGTGAAACAGCACACCCCTCAACGTAGGGTGCATTGGATGCTTCTATTGCATCTTTAACTGTTGAACCCTCAGCCAATTCCATTTCAACCTCATTTATTTTAATATGCATTTTATAGCCTCGGTTAAAATAATATAACTTAAGTTTTTCTTTCTCGTTTTTATTAGAAATTTCTATGAAGTATTTCTATATGCTTATATTTATTTATTTCATTATTAATAAGTTTAAACAGAAAAGGTTGAAAAAATAGTTTGTGGGTGAATGATGTGGATTTAGGAGATATGGTATTACCTGTCCTCTTCAAAACCCATTATTATTTCATTATTAAAGTCGAATACCGTCTTGGTGGTATTTTTATGGGTCATAGATAGTTTATGTGTGTCGGTAACCTTTCCTATGACTTGGCTGGTGAGGTTAGCATTGCTTAGTAGTTTGATTGTTTCATCGGTGTTATCATCGGATGCTGTTAGTACGAATGCTGATCCCGGATACATTCTAAGCCAATGAATCCAGTCGATACTGTCATGCTTTGGTATTAACTCCAGTTCTATGGATGCACCTTTGTTTGATGCCTCCAAGAGCATTCCCAGTGTGCCTACAATTCCGGGGTTACTTATATCCTTTGCAGAGTGTACGATGTGTCTTTGTGCGATGGTATTCATGACTTTTATCTGTTCTTGAACATATTCTGGTGACTTGTCACTAGTGGTATCCCAGTTAATCTCGGTATTAGGATAAACTGAGCCATCCAAATCTATTGCAACTATTATATCATCATCCACTTGGGCATCACAGCTGGGTATAACATCATCCTTTGCAACTATGCCACTTATGGCAACGTCAAGTGCATTGTATGGAGTATCTGGGTGTGTGTGTCCACCCACCATGGGTACGCCAAACTTTTTGACTCCTTCCTTGATTCCATCCATGATTTCGTTTGTCACCTTGGGATTGCTGGATGAAAGTACGTTGGTCATGCCTACAGGTATTCCACCCATGGCTGCTATGTCATTGACGTTTACTAGTACAGAACAGTAGCCAGACCACCATGGGTCTAAGTCCATCAATGAACCCCAGATTCCGTCCGTGGCAAGTAGCATTAACTGGTTGTTGCCTATGTCTATTGCAGCAGCATCATCACCAAATGCTAGGTGTACATCCCCCGATATGTTATAAACGTCTTTTAATGTTTCTCTTACGTCTGCTATTGATTTTTTTCTTGTTACTCCCTTGAAAGTTCTTATGGAGTCTATTATTTCACTAAAGTCCAAGCTATTAATCCCCCAATCCAGATTAGTATATGTTACTATATATGTTTCTTGATTTTGATTAATGTTTATGCAATTTCATATTCTGCGTCCATGGAATCTAGAAGAGATAGAACTTCATCTTTAGTTTCAGATAAATCATTGAGATTCTCATGAACCGTTTTTGAATTAAATAATTGTTTAACTTTGAATTTTATTGTCTTAAAGTCCTTTTCGTCGATTTTTATGATTAGTGATTGCTTGTGGATGAACGATTTTTCCACGATCCTATCCAATTTGCCTGTAATCAATCCTATCACGGGTATGTCGAATCTGTAAAATATTTCAGATAACATTAGTGTCACATCGTCGCCAATTGTCACGATTAAATCATTATCACAGTAGTCGTACATGTCTATGTGGGATGTGTCAAGACATGCCACTTTTAGGGTGTCATTTTTGTTGTGGGTTAAGTGTCTTGGATTAACGTTATCTGCCTTTCGCAACAAGCCAGTTTTGACTATTGCCTTTGTTAAGTCTAGACGTTGAAGCCTATCTAATGCTTCGTCATATGCAACTCCACCAATAAAGTCCACAATTCTTCCATTGCTTGATACTATGATTAACTCATCAGAGACCACTTTACCAACTATCACACCATTAATCATTATGTTCTCGTCAGGACTCACATCCGCTATCCTACGTTTGATTATTTGCCCATCGTTGGCTATTCGTGATTCGTCACACACTAGTTTTATGGCATCCTGTGAGGAAATCACCTCTAGTGAAAGCTTGCTACTCAGGTAGGATAATAGTTTTTCATCGAAGGAATTGCTCCACTTTATTATTTTACCATCATCTGCCTGTGGTCTTTCGATTTGTAGGAGTTTGATGTCGTCACTGATATTCTTGTATACTCTGTAGCCGAAGCTGTGACCTGTTATCATGGATTTACCGTGATTGATTAGTATTATTACATCGTTTTGTTTGGATAATATCTCTATTGACTGACTTGGAAGAAGCTTTTCAGAGATATCTATCACGTCCTCTAGGTGTGCATCAAGTACTGCTGTACGACCCATTGTTCCACCAAGCTTTGCAGTTACAACACCATAATCACATAGTAAGTCATATATTATCTTGGCATAACCTGTATCGACGATGCCAGAGCCATGGACAAGTAGTCCTATACGTATATTACTAATAATTATCACCACACAACAATTTCTTTTTTATATATTTGAACGTGCATTAAGCCTTTTTCTAATAATGTTAGAACCACAGACTTCACAGACATCATCATCATAGTCACTAGGATATACCCTTCGACATCCCTTACAGATACGTTGCCATTTAATCGTTTTCTCTATGCCCTTGGTCAATACTGGCTGATACTTTAGTCCGAGTAGTTTAAGAGTGTTCTGCATGGAATAGTCATCTGTGACTGTTATTACATCATCCCCCATGGTTTTATGTTTGAGTGCGAGTGCAACAACCATCTTATCATTATCAGACAAGCGTGTGAAATCCCCCGATGATACTAACGACTCATACAATTTAGAATCGTTAAAGTAATCGACATCCTCTATAATAATCCTGCTATCGTTTATACACTGATTTAACAACATTTCAGTGTTTATATCCTTTATCTCAGAAACCACGGAGGAAGCCATGATATTTGGATATTCTTTTGAATAGAATCCATTGATTAATGCTGACGCATCTAAGTTATATAATTTCATATTAATAATATAAATATTTAAAAGTAAATATATGTTACTTATTACATAGATAAGATACAACAAGTAACTAAGTGATTTTATATGAGGCTATTAGAAGACATCATCGCAAAGGAATTATTAGACAGCAATGCAAATATTGTTGGAAAAGTTAAAGACGTTGAAATTGATGCATCAACAAAGAAAATCAAATCAATAATATTGATTGAAAAAGATGGCAAGGGAGGATTCTTCAACAAGAAAACTACTGAAAAGATAATACCCTTCGAGAACATTGCCTCTGTGGGGGATAAAATTATCCTAAGTAAGAGCTTTGATGAAATAGTGGATGACGTTATAGACATGGACTGAAGGTGGGTTTAATATGAATGAATACAAAAAGACGCTGATAGAACTTCTTAAAGAAAATGATGTGATAAAGTTTGGGGATTTCACACTATCAAGTGGAAAAAAGAGTGACTATTACGTGGACATGAAAAAAGCAATAACACTACCAGAGATACTATCATGTGTAGCACACCTCATAACACTCGACATCGAAGGAAGTGATGTGACGAAAGTAGCAGGTCCAGCACTGGGAGCAGTTCCAATAGCAACTGCAACATCATTAATATCCAAAAAGCCTATGCTCATGATTCGTAAACAGAAGAAGAGTTATGGAACATCCAAGCAAATCGAAGGAGAATTAGTTGAAGGTGACCGGGTAGTGATTGTGGAAGATGTGACAACAACTGGCGGATCACTTTTAAAGGCCATTGACGTCATAGAAGATAATGGTGGTAAAATCACCAAGGCATTTGTAATAGTTGACAGGGAAGAAGGAGCTAAAGATAAGTTTGAAGAAAAAAACATTGAATTCAAGCCACTACTAACAATTAGTGAATTTAGAAGTTATCTATAATTATGGGTATGGATATATATATTAATACTGATGCAAGATATTATATAATTAGGTACTCGGAGGAAAACAAATGAAAACAAATGAAATTCTAGGAAGAAAAATTATTGACAAAAACGTCAAAGAAGTAGGAAAAATAGCTGAATTAACCATGAACCCTAAAACATTCAAGATAAGTGAAATCTACGGCTCATACGGAAGTCCAATTAGCAAAAAATACTTCAAAATAGGAACAAATGAGGTATTAGCACTGGGTGACTACCTACAGGTAGATTTATCTAAAGAGGAAATTGAAGAAAACTCTGTAGACAAGATTTCAAAACTTCCAGAAAACATCATAAAAATCAACGGATTAATAAACAAGAAAGCACTGGATTCCAATGGTAATGAATGTGGTAAAATATCCAACATAGACATTGACTTCGACGAAATGGTCATTAAAGAGATTATCGTTTCAAAATCCTCAACATTCGGTAAGTCAGACAGCATGAACATCTCTGAAAACGATATCATGGGATTAGGTGATTACCTGATTATCAACAAAGTCGTGAAAAAAGAAAATGTAGAAGAAGAAAGTGATGAAGCTGATGATCAAGAGAAGGTAAATGTTAATATTGATTAGATTAACTCATAATATACCAACTCTTCATACTATTTTTTTTAATTCTTCCAAGTTCAATCGTATAAATTCCTTATTTTTTGGATCTGCAAGTATTTTATACTGCTTTTTTTTAGAATTCTCGTATGCTATGGCTAACAGCTTCTGTAAATCGTTGACATCAGAATTAAGTATTATATCAAGCTTAGCCCTCTGTGAATCATTAAGTCTGGATAAACGTGATTTTATCTGTGAATCAAACTTACTGATTAGATTAGTTTTTCTTTTAACCATTGCAGATAGTACAAATGACGGAGTCTTAATGAATAATGACTCATATGCTTTAATATCTTCATAAGTAAGTGTCTCATCGGACATGTTTTCACCACCAATATCTAGTTAATTATCCGATATTAAATAATTTAATGTATGGATTCCAACCTTATTATAAGTATTTGTTATTAAAGTGAAGATAAACAATGTTACAGAAAAGCTTAAAATAGAATATAAGTAGATGAGAATGTGCACATACCCAGTATAGCCTCCCAGATAATTCTAAAAAATGTGACATACAACAGTATTGAAAACAAGAAGCAAAACAACTGTTAAAAAATATGTATTAAAGCTAATTTGAAAACAACTTTTAAATACTATGGAAACAATAAGGTTAAATAAGTTAATTAAAAACAAAAATTAATTAACGATTTTATAGAATATAACCAATTTATACACTTTATAAGGAGGTTTTATAATTAAGGGTTATTTTGGTATAATCATCTTAATAGTAGCCACAATCTTATTCATTGGTTCAGTAAGTGCAATAGACTCAAATACATCCGATACAACTAGTATCCTTGAACAAAGCAGTACAACAACAACTTCACAAACATCAATAGTATCAACCAATAGCAGTTCATCTTCATACTCATCAACAACGCAGACAACAAACAATAATACAAAAGTAAGTAATACGATTAACACAATATCTGAAGATGAAGATAGCACAAGTTACGACCCATCCCTTTCAAAAAGTACGAAAAATGTTAAGACAAGTAGTAACACAAAATCAAAAACTACCATGTCATTAAACAATGCCACACTATACAGTTATCAGGTATACGAGATGAAGGCAACAGTAGTTAACTCATCAAAGTACGTGACTGGCGGAGATGTGACATTCTACTTAAATGGAACAGTCGTGGGAAAAGCTAGTGTTAACAATGGAAAAGCTACGTTAAGATATAAATTACCAGGATATTCTGCTGGAACATACACCGTTAAGGGTGTGTACTCTGGTACTGGTACTTTAGCAAAAACCAGCAAAACGGCAACATTGATAGTTAAACAGGCACCAACAACAACTAGTGTCTCATCAATAAATGCCTATGCTGGTGATAAAGTAAGAATATTGGCTGTTGTGAAAACTAAAGAAGGAACATACGCATCCAGTGGTAAAGTAGCATTCAAACTGAATGGAATCACCATTGGAACATCCCCACTTGTTTGTGGAGGAGCAGCCATAAACTACACAATACCTAAAACATATTCAAATCCGAAATATACTATAACAGCAGTATATGGAGGTACTGAGGCATATGTTAGTTCAAAGGGTAGTGGAAGTCTAACATTATTCGACACAGTAAAAACAAGGGCAACTGTGAAAAATGTTAGTGGAAAGATAGGTTCAAAAGTTAGGATACTAGCTGTCGTAACATCCTCCAATGGAACATACGCATCTGGTGGAAAAGTCGTTTTCAAAGTAAACGGTGTGAGCATTGGATCATCTAAAGTAGTGCAAGGTGGAGCAGCAATAAACTATACCATAGGCTCAAGTCTAACTGGAACAAAATATAATATCAGCGTAGTCTATAGTGGTAATGGAATTTATAAGGCTTCACGTGCAAACGGAACATTGACTGTTATACAACCAAAGAAAGAAACTGTAGCACCAGAATATAAGAAATATTTAACGGCAACCAAGCATTGTCAGGTAGGTAGCTCAGTCATACAGAGTCTTGCCAAAAACCTGACTAAGGGTTGTACATCAACTCTAGCGAAGGCTAAGTCAATCTTTAACGTACTAAATCAGAAGACTAGTTACAGCTACTATTATAACACAAGATATGGTGCATTAACGACATGGAATAGACGTAGTGGTAACTGTGTTGATATGGCACACCTGATGATAGCCGTGTCAAGGGCAGCTGGAATACCAGCAAGATACGTTCATGGCCATAACTGCCGATTCAGGAGTGGATTAGTAACAGGACACGTCTGGGCAGAAGTATACGTGGATGGAAAATGGTACAGTTGTGACTTAACATCAAACAGTAACTCATTCGGTAAAATAGTTAACTGGAGGTCATGTAGTTCAACGACCAGATACATTGAGTTACCATTCTAATCTCCCAACTTATTTTTTTTTATTTTTTTGAAAATTTTAATTAGATACCTTCAACATATTAAGTATTAACTACTAAATACAAGGAAGTTAAATAACGATGATATGGGATAAAGATATTGAATGTATGTCTAGTGAAGATATGCAGGAATTACAACTTAAACGATTGCAAGATGTTGTTTATAAAGCTTTTAATGAAGTACCTTATTATCATAAAAGATATAGCGAAGAAAACGTGTATCCAGAGGATATTCAAACATTAGACGACATCGAAAAGCTACCATTTACTACAAAAACTGATTTACGTGCATCTTATCCATTCGGATTGTTTGCAGTTGATCAAAAGGAAATTGTTGAAATACACACATCTAGTGGTACAACTGGAAAACCTACAGTATCTGGTTATACACGAGAAGACATAGACATATGGTCAGAAGTAGTGGCTAGAGGGTTAACCATGATGGGAATAGATGAAAATGATATAATACAAAACACCCATGGCTACGGATTGTTTACTGGTGGATTCGGAGTTCACTATGGTGGACAAAAGATTGGTGCAACAGTCATTCCAATATCTACTGGTCAAACCCTAAGACAGATAGAACTGATGAAAGATTTCAAAACCACAATGATTATTTTCACACCATCATATGGACTGCATATAGCAGAAGAACTAGATGCAATGGGTATAAAGCCGTCAGACCTTAACCTTAAAGCCATAGGATTTGGTTCAGAAAGTTGGACCGAAGAGATGAGAAAACAAATCGAAGACAAGTTTAAAACTCCAGCATACAACATTTACGGTCTTACGGAGGTAATTGGCCCTGGAGTGGCAATGGAATGTGAACAGCAAGAGGGACTACACATCTACGAAGACCACTTTTACCCTGAAATCATAGATTCCAAGACATTGAAACACGTACCAGAAGGAAAAACTGGTGAATTAGTACTAACTACCCTTACCAGGGTGGGAATGCCTATCATTCGTTTTAGAACCCATGATGTGACAAGTATACACCGTGGAAGATGTGGATGTGGAAGAACCTTCGTTAAAATGGACAGAATTACTGGAAGAACAGATGATATGCTTAAAATTAAGGGTGTGAGTGTGTTCCCATCACAGATAGAAAAAGCATTATTGTCTGTTGAGGGAGTAGAACCACACTACCAAATCATACTCACAAGACCTGATATTCTAGACCAAATCGAGGTTAAAGTTGAAGCATCACCGGAGATATTCTTTGACAACATTAAAGAGTTAGTGGGTATACGTGATAAACTAGCACAGGCAATACATGATGAAATAGGATTAAGAGTGAACGTTACACTAGTAGAGCCTAAGACTATAGACAGAGTGGACTCTGGAAAGGCTGTTAGAGTAATAGATAAACGTGAAAAATAGTAGGAGGCCATGTTATGAGTGAATTATTCGTCGACCAATTATCAATATTTTTGGAAAATAAGGAAGGTAGAATGCTGAACACACTGGATATTATTGAAAAGTTAAGCATCAACATCCGTGCATTATCAATTGCCGATACGTCAGAGTTCGGTATATTAAGATTAATCGTTGACAATCCAGTTAAAGTTAAAGAAGAATTGGAAAAACATGATTTTATTGTTAAAATAACTAAGGTTCTGGCAGTATCTATTAGTGATGAACCTGGAGGATTAAATAAGATATTAAGGATTCTTGACAAACATGACATAAACTTAGAATATTTATACGCTTTCGTTGAACAGACAACTTATGATGCTATTGTATTACTAAAATTAGAAAATATGGATGATGGTTTGAAAGTTTTAAAAGAAGAAGATGCTGATATAATTCCACCTGAGGAAATTTACACCATATAGATACATCCTCTCCCACACTATTTTTTTAGTTTTTGCAACGGTTGTAACCATCTTCAAATGCTTTTAAATTGATTTCAATTGATTTTTTGGGTAGATTGTTTTTCATTGTTTCTATCACATCATCCTTATCCAATGGGAATGATGATATAGCTGTTGCCGCTCCCACCATAGCCATATTCATTGATAATGGGTGACCAGCTTTTAATGCTATTTTGTTTGCGTTTATAGCGTACACCTTTGAGAATTTGCTTTTTAGTTCGTCCAAGACTTCGTCAATGTCTGGATAATCCACGTCCTGCTGGTTGATAGTTGCTGGCAGAACTTTCTTGGTGTTAACTACTAGTACTGTGTCCTTACTACTTTTTTCTAGTGCACGTAGTGCTTCTATTGGTTCAAAAGCCAGTATTAAGTCAGAAGCTCCCTTCGGTATTATTGGGCTGTAGTCATCACCTATCTTCAGTTCAGTTGAAACGACACCTCCCCTCTGGGACATTCCATGTATTTCACTCATTACAACATTTTTACCTGTATTTAGAGCTGTTTCACCGATTACGATTGATGTTTTGATGATTCCCTGACCACCAATACCACATATATAGATATTATATGCCATTATTTCATTGCCCCCTGTAGATTGCGTTTACTGGACAGACATCTATACATACATCACATTTGATGCAACTATGATCCATCACTATTTTTCCATCAACTAATTTAATGCTTGGACATGCAAATTGTTCCAAACACTTGTTACAGTGGATACACTTATCATCATCTACTAGTATGTGATGTTTCCTGCTTCTGATTTCCTTTTTGTGTATGAGGTTGCATGGATATTTAGCTATTATTACTGATACCCCATCATGTTTTAATGCCCTCTTGTATACTTCAATCATGTTGTTTACATCTAATGGATTGAGTGTTTCTACGAAGTCTATTCCAATGGATTTCACAATAGCTTCTATTGATATTGCTGGTGCATCATTTCCCATACCGTCGACTGGTATTCCCGGATTGGTTTGTCCACCAGTCATGGCAGTTATCCTGTTATCAAGTATGACTAATGTGAACTTGGTCTTATTATGAACTGCGTTAATTAGTGGTGGTATTCCTGCATGGAAGAATGTTGAATCACCAATAAAACTTATTATCGGCTGTTTTTGTGTTGACTTACTGAATCCACAACTTGTTCCTACGCTAGCACCCATGGACATCAAGTAATTTGCCATTTTGTATGGTGGTGCTATACCTAGTGTGTAACAACCTATATCTGATGGATGGATACTTTCAACGTCAAGGTTCAAGCTGTTAATAGCCTGTCTTGCAGCATAGTATGATGCCCTGTGAGGACACCCTGCACAGAGTGTTGCCGGTCTTGAAGGTAACTTAATACTTGAAGCATCATTAACCGTTTTATTAGATTCATCAAAGTTTAATAGATTGTTCAATGCATCATATATTATGTCTGGTGTGTATTCAAATATTTCTGACAATGTGCCATCACGTTTACCATGAATTTTGACATTTATATTGTATTTTCCAGCTATTGCAAGCGTTTCAATCTCATTTATTGGGTCAACCTCTTCTACGACAAGTACTTCCTCATTGTCCTCTAAGAACTTCTTGACAAGCATCTCCGGATAGGGATGTGAGAATCCTATCTTCAAAAGGTTGACGTTGAGGTCGTACTGGTTGATAATATCTGCAACATAGTTGTATGCTCCACCAGATGCTATGACTCCAAAGCTAGAACCATTATCAAACAATTGGTTCAACGGACTTTCATCGGATAACATTCGTATCTGATCTATTTTTTCAACCAGATTCTTATGCATTACTCTGGCAGCCTCTGGAACTGGCACATGTAATCCTTCATCACTGAATTCTCCCGTGTTAATTGTGTTTTTGGTGTATGAATCCGTAGTAACTATTCCCCTCATATGGGATACTCTTGTAGTAGTCCTAACTATTACTGGTATGTTATACTTATCTGAAACGTCGTATGCGTAGTGTATGTAGTCTTTTATCTCCTGTGGGTTTGATGGCTCAAAGATGGGAATGTTAGCCTGTCTTGCAAAGTGCCTTGTATCCTGCTCATTTTGTGAAGAAAATGTTGAAGGATCATCTGCTATTAATAATAGGAGACTGCCCTCTACGCCAATGTATGCTGATGACATCAATGAATCGGATGCAACATTCACACCCACGTGCTTCATGAATGAGAATGTACGCAGACCAGTACTAGCAGCCGATGATGCCACTTCCACTGCAACCTTCTCGTTGGAAGAAAATTCAAAGTATATGTTAGCATCATTTGATATTCTGTATAATATATCCCCAATCTCTGATGATGGTGTACCAGGATAAGTTGCGGCTAAAGATACCCCAGATTCCAGTACTCCCCTCACAGCAGCTTCATTACCTAGCATGAAGTACTTCTGATTTGCTTGAGGATTTAATAATTGCTTTAAATTCATGTCATAAATTACTCCTTATCTTAATTAACATAATTACATATGATACACGATTAAACATGTTTCTAGTTTTATACTCTAATACTATCTTTGACTAAATTACTATAAGTATTTAAATATGAATAAGTGATAAACTATATAGTGATAGTTGATATGTGAATTATTGGTTATGATAATTTTTTAATATGATTTATTGAGGGGTAAATAAATGATTACTGTTAATGTAAAAAGATATGATCCTGTGAAAGATGAAAAATACTTAGAAAGCTACGAAATCAATGAAAGCGACAAGATGAAAGTATTAGATGCTCTTCAAACGATTAATGAGGAATATGATGCTAATATAGCATACAGGTATTCATGTAGAGCTGGTCAATGTGGATCATGTGCCATTAAAATTAATGGAGAAGCAAAATTAGCTTGTAAAGCTGAAATAAATGATAATGATTTATTAGAACCACTGAATGATGATGTAATTAAGGACTTGATAGTGGATAGGAATAAATTGAACGATAAAACAAGAGACCTTAATATGTATCTAAGCTATGAAGACGAAAGGATTGGTAAAAGAAAACCAGACATAATATTACCCACACTATACGAGGAAACTGATGCACTGCGAAGTTGTATAGGATGTTATTCATGTCTAGCAATGTGTCCAGTACTTAAAAAGACCAGTGAATTTGCTGGTCCATACTTTATGAGGGGATTATCCTCAATTACATTCGACCCACGAGGAGATGAATCCAGAAGTGGACAAGCAGTTGATTCAGGACTATACTGCTGTACATCATGTGGTAAATGTAGTGAGGTTTGTCCAAAGGAAATCAACATATACGGTAAGGCAATTGAAATAATAAGAGCCCGTGCAGTCCAAGAAAAGGAAGGACCACTAGAAGCCCATAAAAAGATTCATGACAACGTCAAAAATACTGGAAAAAGTGTTGGAGTAGATAAGGATACAGGATATGAGGAAGGATTTGCAGTAGAATACAATAAAACCCATCAATTCAATGAAAAACCTAAGATAGCCTTCTTTACTGGTTGTATGATTAATAACAAACTCCCATGGATTGCCGAATACCTGGTGAAGATATTGAATAAATTGGGATATGAGGTTGACATCCCCCAACAACAGGTATGCTGTGGTTCACCACTACTTAGAACTGGTCAGACAGACATCATACAAGACCTGGTAGATTGTAACTATGAAACATTCAAGGAATATGATATCATACTCACAGTATGTGCTGGTTGTGGTGCTACACTAAAAAATAACTACCCAGAGTATGGTGCAAAGCTAAATGTAATGGACATCAGCGAGTTCTTGGAAGATAAGCTTAATCCAGATGATATGAAAGAAGTCAACCTTAAAGTCACATACCATGATCCATGTCATCTTGCAAGAAGTCAGAACATAACATTCCAGCCAAGAAACATTCTTAACAAGATAAAGGGATTAACATTCGTGGAAATGGATAAGCCAGCACAGTGTTGTGGTGCAGGTGGAGGAGTTAAATCTGGAAAATCAGAAATAGCAGAGGCACTAGCCGATGAAAAGGTTGAAATGATTGATAAACTGGATGTTGACCACGTAGTTACAATTTGTCCATTCTGTGAATATAACATACAGGATTCATTGACAAAGAATAATTCAGAAGCTAGTGTCATAAACTTGATGGAATTACTTAACAAGGCATATGATTAAATGTGCAGATGAATATGATATAATATAAAGGATAGTGGTAATATGAGAACTAATAACGTTATTATACTAGTGGTTGTGGCAGTAGTTCTTGTAGGACTCGCTGTTTTTGGAATAGGTGGTATGACACCTACGAATGATACTGATAACAACACGACAAACAATACAACACTTAATCTTAGTGATAACACGACAAATAACATGACAGAAAATCAAACTGCGAGTCAGCAGACTAAAAAAAAGACGAATAGTAACACTAAGAAGCAATCAAATGATGGCGTGACATATGACGCAGAATTAAATGAGTACTTTGACAGCAATGGAAAAACTGTTAAAGAAGGACAGTTTCCTAAGGGAACAAGTAAACAAGACGTAAAACGTGGCTTACAAGAAATTGGAGATACCTGAACATATTAGATATATATTAGTCGGGTATTAGTCAATAAACCCCTCACCCCCATTATTCAACATCTTTTTCTACTCGAGGATTACAGCAGTACCTGTGATACTTACCATAATAGTGTTACCCATTGTTCCACCGAGGTTGCTGTATTTTATCCTTACGCTTAATATTGCGTTTGCATCCATCTTTTCTGCCTTTTCCTCCATACTTTTCAGTGCTATTTCTCTTGCCTTACGTAGTTCTACCTCATAGGTTGATGTCCTTCCACCGACAACATCCCTTACACCAGAAAATATGTCCTTATAAACATTTGCTCCTATTAATCCCTCACCAGATACTATTCCGATGTATTCCTTTATTTTTCTGCCTTCAATTGATGGTGTGGTTACAATTATCATTTTATTTTCACCCAGATATTTTATGTTGGTTATACTATTATATTAAATTTAATCGATGAAACATTATAAAATTTTCGATAAAAAAATACTTTAAAATAAGGCTACAAAAATATAAACAGTGATTCTATTTGAAAATTTATACTGTATTTGTAGAACCGAAAACTGCTGGAAATATTGGTTTTCTTGCAAGAAGCATGAAGAACTTTGGTTTGAAGAAGATGGTTTTAATCAATCCATGTGAACTAGAAAATAGTGCTTACTATCAGGCAATGCATGCTAGAGAAATTGTTCAAGATGCAAAGATATATGATAACTTAAACGATTTTTTAACAGAAAACGAAATCACCCACGTGGTTGGTACTACAGGCAAACCTGGTGGTAGTTATAATATCAAACGTATACCCATTACCCCAGAAGAGTTAGCTAAGAGCATGAAGGTTAATGGAAATATTGCATTATTGTTTGGAAGAGAAGGAATTGGCTTAACTAATGATGAAATAGAATTATGTGATGTACTTGTTAGCATACCTGCAAGTGATGAGTATCCAATTATGAATGTAACACATGCTGCGACAATCATATTCTATGAGATCTTTAAAAATATTAAGGATTATCCCGTTGAGGACATGGAAATAGCATCACTAGAAGATAAGCGTGTAATCAACGATTTATGTGATGAAATAATTTCCAAACTGCATTACCCTGAACATAAGGAAAGGATTGTTAAATTGATTGTTAAAAGAGTGATTGGTAGATCTTTTATGGCTGGCAGAGAAACAAACAAATTACGTGGAACTTTGAAACGTATTAATGAAAGATTAAAAGAGGAATGAAATTGGCAATACTTAGTGACAAAGATATTATACGTTACATGGATGAAGGAAGGATATCGATTGACCCAATAGAGGATGAAAAACAGATACAACCATCATCAGTAGATTTGAGAATTGGTAATGAGTTTAAAGGCTTTAAAATAATAACTAAGCCATACATTGACCCCTATGATGATAAAGATCTTGAATCATATATGAGTTCATTCACAATAGATGAGGGCAAACCGTTCATCATACATCCAGGGGAGTTCACACTCGCCACCACATATGAATATGTGAAGATTCCAGATGATATTGTTGCAAGAGTAGAGGGAAGGTCCTCTATGGGGAGATTAGGTGTTACTATGCACGTGACTGCAGGTTATATTGACCCAGGATTTGAGGGAAAGATTACCCTGGAAATATCCAATATAGGAAAGATGCCTGTAGCTTTGTATCCTAAACAAAGAGTGTGTCAAATAGTATTTGAAACCATGACAAGCCCATCTGATAAACCGTATGGACATGAGGATAGGGATAGTAAGTACATGGGGCAAACTGGACCACAGGTAAGTAAAATTAAGGAAGATTTTGATATACAAAAGGGAGGAATTTAATGGCTGAAGATGACATGATGAGTATTCTAAAAAAACGTGGAATTCTATATCCATCATTTGAAATATATTCTGGTGTTGGAGGATTCTGTGATTATGGACCACTAGGTGCTGCACTAAAAAATAATATAATGAATTTATGGAGAAAGTATTACGTTGATAGAGAAGGCTTTTATGAAATTGAATCACCCACAATCATGCCAAGGGAAACCTTGAAGGCTTCAGGTCACGTGGATAACTTCACAGACCCCATGACAAAGTGTAGTGAATGTAAAGATGTTTATCGTGCAGATCACATTATTGAGGAAACTATTCATAGGGATGTGGAAGGATTACCTGATGAGAAGTTAACCGAGATTATCGAGGAGAACAATATAGTATGTTCTAGTTGTGGTGGTAAGCTTGAAGATGTCAAGAGCTATAATTTAATGTTTAAAACAAGCATTGGTGTTAGTGGAAAAAAGATTGGTTTTATGCGACCTGAAACTGCTCAGGGTATTTTCATAGCATTCAAGAGGATTAGCAGATTTTATAAGGACAAGTTACCATTTGGTATTGTTCAGCTTGGAAAATCTTATCGTAACGAGCTATCTCCAAGACAGGGTGTTATCAGGTTAAGGGAGTTTACTCAGGCTGAAGCTGAGATATTTGTTGACCCTAACGATAAGAG
>MUZZ01000193.1:0-1015 GCA_003266075.1 Methanosphaera sp. rholeuAM74 | reverse complement strand
TATGGATGGGTTGAAATAATAGGTATTGCTGATAGAACTGATTTCGACTTAAAATCACATATTGAGCATAGTGGAGAAGATTTATCTGTCTTTAAGGAATATGATGAGCCTAAAGTGGTTACAACTACTAAGCCTGTGTTTAATATGAAGAAGTTTGGTCCTACTTTTAAGGGTGATTCTGGCAGGGCTAAAAATATTCTTGAAAACACTACTCCTGAGATGATTGAGGAAGCCTTTGAAACCGAAGGAGTTTTCAAGTTCAATGTTGATGATAGGGTGTATGAGATTGATGATAGCTTCATATCATTTGAGACTAAGGAAGAGAAAATTCTTGGAGAAAGAATTGTTCCACACGTGATTGAACCTTCTTATGGTATTGATAGGATAATTTACTCCGTGTTACTTCACACTTTTACTGAGGACGTGACAAATGAGGGTGAAAATCGTTCATACTTCAAGTTGCCACCAATTATTGCACCTATCAAGGTCGCAGTTCTTCCTTTACTTAAGAAAGAGGAATTCATCAGTATTGCTGAGAATATTGAGATTACTTTACGTGAGAATGGTATTGTCACTTTACTTGAGGATAGTGGTGCTAGTATAGGTCGTAGGTATTCTAGGGCTGATGAGATTGGTATTCCTTATGCTGTTACCGTTGACCATGAGACATTTAATGATAAAAAAGTCACTATCAGAAACAGGGATACATTTAAGCAGAAAAGAGTTCCTATTAGGAGAGTTCCTATTATCATTGAAGAGTTAGTTAATGGCTTTGTTGAATTTGATGATATTGAAGAGTAGGTGTGCTTGCTATGATTGATGCTCACCTACATTCTAGTGCCAGACCTGTTGAGGATTTTAAATTGATGAAGATGTCTGGTGTTAGTTGTGTTGTTTCATGTGCATATGATGCACTTCGTATGAGGAGGTCTAATGTTTGTTTGGAGCATTTTGATAAGCTTGTCTATGATGAGCCTAAGAGGTTGATGACACAGAACATGAAAATGCTAACAGC
>MUZZ01000094.1:4244-8701 GCA_003266075.1 Methanosphaera sp. rholeuAM74 | reverse complement strand
GACAAAGATAAATGGGGAGTAGTGACAATGGAATACATACTAAGAAATGGTGTTGTCTTCGACCCAAAAGAGGGCATCGACGGAGACATGATGGACATACACATCAAGGACGGAAAAATAGTTGAATCAGCATCTGATAATGCTAAAATTCTCGACATCAAAGGTAAACTTGTCATGCCTGGTGCTGTGGATTTACATTCACACATAGCTGGGCCAAAACTATCCGTGGGACGATTATACAGGCCTGAAGACACTAGGAGGGGGATTAAAAAATCACCCAAAAATGAGGTTTCAGGATTTGAAACAGGATTTTCGATACCATCATCTCCAAGTATAGGATACAAGTACAGTCGGATGGGATACACCACGGTAACGGAGGCTGCTGTACCACCACTAGAGGCAAAACATGCACATGAAGAAATAAACAGCATACCTAACTTGGATGTGCCAACACTGACGCTATTCGGAAACAACTGGTTCATGTTAAAATATGTTAAGGATAACAACATGGATGATTTAGCACTATTTATATCAAAGTGGTTGAAGCTTGCCAGGGGTTATGGTATAAAAATAGTGAATCCCTGTGGTAGTGAAGCATGGGGATGGGGAAAGAACGTTAATGGATTAGATGACCCCGAAGAACACTGGAATGTAACAGGACGTCAAGTAATAACATCACTAACAAGGGTAAATGAGAAACTGGGATTACCACACTCTGTACACGTACATACCAATGATTTAGGTCATCCAGGTAATTATGAAACAACATTAGAAACCTTCGACTGTGTAAAACATATTAAAAAGAATGCAAACGTTGAAAGAAGTCAGAACATTCATTGTACTCATGTACAATTCCATTCATATAAGGGAACATCTTGGAGGGATGTTGAATCAGCAGCTCCAGAGCTAATTGACTACATTAACAGTCACGACCACCTAACATGTGATATTGGTCAGATAACCTTTGACGAAACAACGACCATGACTGCAGATGCACCTATGGAATATGATTTATACAGATTAACTGGCTTAAAATGGGCTAACAAGGATATTGAGGTGGAAACATCCTCGGGACTAATCCCATCAATATATTCTAAACGTTCACCTGTTAGCACTCTCCAATGGGCTATAGGTCTGGAATTCTTCTTAGGTGTTAAAGATCCATGGAAGATAGCATTAACCACTGATTCACCTAATGGTGGACCGTTCATAAGGTATCCTAGGGTAATAACGTGGATAATGAGTAACCAGAAACTTAATGACATGTTGGATAATCAGGTGCATAACTGGGCTACGAAGAGAACATCCCTTGCAGGATTTGATAGGGAATACTCGTGGTATGATGTAGCTACCATTACCAGGGCAAGTACTTCTAAGATTCTTGGTTTAAATGATAGGGGAACATTGTCTGTGGGTTCTAAGGCTGACATATCCGTCTATGATATTGACGTAGATGACTTCGACCCAACACTAGCATCTAATTGTAAGCTACTTGAAGATAAACTGTCAAATGCGTTGTACACAATCAAGGATGGAGAAATACTGGTGAGGGATGGTAAAGTTGTGAAACTAGTTAAAAGTAATCATATCTGGACTAATGTCAGGGGAATCGAGAATAAAGAGGAAGAACTCATAAAGAGGATTAAACCCGAATTTAATAAGTACTACACAATCAAGTATGAGAATTATGGAGTTAACGATCATTATCTTGAAAGTGAAAGCGTTACTAATGTGGATGTAGGTGAAATATTATGAAAACAATTACTCTTTCAATGAAGACTGACGTGGATATTCCATTAGAGTTGGATAACATTCTCCCAGAGTTAATGTATGATAAAAGTGTTAATCAGTTAGAGGAAATGATAGTTTATCAGGGCAACAAACAGGAAGTGTTATCTAAATATTTTGAAGTTGAAGTTGAAGTAGATGATGCTGATGATGGGGTATGTCAATTGATTATAAACAATCCGTCTAAACTTAAGTATGTGGGAAACAAGATGACTAATGGGAGGATTGTTGTTAATGGTGACGTTGACTTACACGTTGGTGCCCAGATGTCCGGTGGAAAGATACTGGTTAATGGCAATGCCGATAGTTATGCAGGTAGGGAGATGACTGGTGGATGTCTTGAAATAATGGGTGATGTCAGGGAGTTTTGTGGCTCATCATATGTAGGTGAATGGAGGGGAATGTCTGGTGGAAGCATCATAGTCCATGGTAGTGTGGGTAAGCACTTGGCTGATTGTATGCTCGGTGGATACATCCACATAATGGGTGATTGTGATTTACTGGCTGCTATGCACATGTCTGGTGGAGTGATAGAAATTGACTCTAAGGTCAGTAAGTGGCTTGCTGGACAGATGAAGAAGGGTACAATAATAGTTAATGGTGAAGTTGAGGATTTGATGCCGAATTTCCGTTTAAAAGAAATTATATGTAATCCACTAATAAATGATAAATACCATTTTGGTAGCTACAAAGTCTTTGTCGGTGATGTCACCTCTAGGGGTAAAGGCAGTATATGGGTTAAGGATGAAAATGACTGAATATATCAGGGTTAATGGGGATGAGTTACTAGAGTATATGCATCTTAACTTTTGTGAGGGTGCATTGGTTGAAATCTCATATAACAGGGTTTTTATTCCTGCACGTATTGTTCTTATAACGTATGAGCCAGAACTGGTTCTGACTCTGCAATTGCAGGGTGAATTACTTAATCAATGCGTGGATGTTGTTGTCAGTGAGATTATTGATGATATTGTTGAACTTAATTATGTTTATGATGGCAAGGAGGTTGTACTGGAATTGTACGACTGAAAAAAAAGTGGGTTTTGGGTAGTAGAGTACGTGGACATACTCTAGTTTTATTTTTATTCTAGGACAGTATGGTTATCCCTCAAAACATCTTCTGTCACTTCTAAATCAGACATTAACTGTGCTATTGTTGAATCGAGGAATATGAGTGCAGTTATTTCGAATAGTGTTCCTAATGGTGAAAATGTGGTATGTTCTCCACTCATTTGTCTGCCTATGAAGTTATTTTCTGATTCTTTTTTTGTTCTACCTTTAAGTTGTACTACTAAATCTGATTTCTTTGCTAGTGGGCTATCTGTGTATGAGGTGATTGCCACTATTTTTGCTCCTCTTTCTTTGGCAGTTTCAGTTGTACTTATGATGTAGCTTGTCTCTCCTGAACCAGATATTGCTATTAGGCAGTCTTTGTCTGTTATTGCTGGGGTAATGGTTTCTCCAACTACGTAAACACCTAGTCCTAAGTGCATCAAACGCATAGCAAATGCCTTTGCAACTAGTCCTGAACGACCCATGCCCATGACGAAGACGTGATCTACTTCTCTTATCATGGTGGTTAGTTGGGATAATGTTTTTTCATCAACTTTGTTATTAGTTTCTTTTACATTTTCCAATATTTCATTTAAAGCACTGTAAAAAATCATGTTTTTAATTCCTATATTTTCATTATATACAACATAGTTTTTGAATAATAATTTTTAATAACAACTATTAATCATTATCAATATATATTATATTTAAGTTTATATTTACTTTTTACTGATTGAGTTTTGTTGTTTTATTATGGTTGTTGGAAAAAAGCTTAACTTGGAAATTGATGGAGTTTACTGTGATTATAAGTTGTTTGAGACTTTGAGGGCTATTGATGCTAGTCATTCACAGAGGAAGGCTGCAACTAGCTTGGGTATTTCTCATTCTGTATTGAATAGGCGGATTCTGGATGCTGAGGATAAGTTATCTCAGAAACTTGTCGTAGTCTCTAATAGGGGTTCTGTTTTAACTAGTTATGCTCATACATTGCTTGATAGTTATATTTCCTATGAAAATCGTTTGGTTGATGATGATAAGCTCTGTGTTGTTGGGGGTCATGTTTCTTGTGAGTTTATTAAGCAGTTAGCTATTAGTTATAATCTAGTAGACGTCCGTTTTATTGAAACTGATATTGAAACTTCTAAGAAGCTTGTTGCTGATGGAGTTGTTGATGTATGGGCATTTGATGACCCTGTTCAAGCTTATCTACTTGATTTGGAGCCTGTTCCTCTTGCTAGGGATTCATTAGTATTGTTGGTTCATGATGGTGAAGTTATTAGTGATGTCCATGATTTGGATGGCTTTGATTTTGTGGAAGTTAATAATTCATCGCAACGTTTGGCTTGGAACACCCTTGCAGATTTTGATGTTGATTTTAACCTTGTTAAAGTTGTTAACTCTTTTAATGAGGCTATTAAATTGGTTGAAAATAATGACAATCTCTATACTTTCATTAATAGTAGTATGTCATATAGGTGTCAAAATACAAGTAATGTAATTTCAAAAGAGACACATCATATAATTAGTGCAGTCAATGTTAAAAATGATACTTCAGTAGAAAACTTCCTTAATTTTGCATCACATAATGCACAAAAATTAACTTCATCATATGGCTT
>MUZZ01000094.1:2057-4211 GCA_003266075.1 Methanosphaera sp. rholeuAM74 | reverse complement strand
TGACATTACAAATGAAGCAGCCCTAGGACCCTGTTTTTTACCAATAATAGTCTTATAGATTGCCTGGAATGCCTTCTGAGGCTTCATCTCCAAGGACTCCAATACCTCATACATTCTGTCATGGAATTCAACATCATTATCAAATGATTCATTTTCCAAAACATCTGCAAGCTGACTTAAAAACTCTTTCTGTTCGTCACTAATCTCGACACGAGGCATCTTCTTCATAACTTGGAACTTGATAAACTTCGGACCATAAGTATCCAGCCAAGTATTAACATAACCCAGCCTACGTGTAAACTCGGATTTATCAACATCATCTAAACTATCATAACCGACTCCATCAAAACGTTTGCTAAGCTGATGGTTCTTGCTGAGAATTTCATAAACCTTATCTTCTTTCTTGTTAGCTATCTGTGTAGCAACAGTTAGGAATCTGTATGAAGCTTGGAACGGAATTTCACTAGCAACATCCTCAATCTGTGATATTTCATAGATTTTAGAAAGCTTTCCTTTCTCGGTATCATTACTTGCCTCTTCCTCACCATAATAAATTCTTTCAACACGATCATACTGATCCATTAAGTCAAGAAATCCCATTTTAGGAGTAAAATCCTTAGGTTTCAATGGTTTATTCCTGAACAGGAAGTAATTCAAAGTTTCAGGCTTAGCAATCTCAAGCCAAGCTTCAGGACTGAAGAAAACACCCTTAGATTTACTCATGGCATCTCCATCAAGTGTAATCCATTCATATGGTACAGGATACGGTGCAGGATAATCGAATATCTCGTCGGAAATAATCTTACTAACATCATAAGAGCCACCACTAGCAGCATGGTCCTTACCGAATGGTTCACATGTAATGTTAAGTATCTTCCACCTAGCAGCCCATTCAACCCTCCAAGTAAGCTTACCTAAGCCAGTAGTATAATCCATCTGACCCTCATGACCACATTGACACCTGTACATGACATTAGTACCATCAAAATCATAAGCCTCTGTAGTGTTAACACGTCCACATTCACTACAAATAGGATTATATGGAAGCCAGTCATCACCTAGGGGATGTTCCCTGTACTGGTTAAATATTTCCCTGATACGTTCAGCATTCTCTAATGCAAGCTTTGTAGCTTCGGTGTAAGCACCACTTTTATACATTTTAGCTCCACTTTGGATTTCTAGGTTCTGTATGTCAAAGCTATCCAATGCATTAGTAAATGGTGTCTGGAAGTGTTCTACAAAGTTCTCACAACATCCCTCAGGACACGGAATCTCATAGTATGGCTGACCAAGATACTTATCATATGATTCAGGCAGAGGATATGGAACCTTTCTAAGTGGATCATAATCATCAGCAATCCAAACGGTTTTGGAGTTTTTTCCGAGCTTTCTTAACTCTTTGCTTACAGCGTTGGCAATGAAAACGTCACAACTGTTACCAATATGTACAGAACCTGATATTGAAGTTCCACTACCAACAACGTACTCATCTCTATCTTCTTCGCTTAAAGTTTCAGCAATTCTTTCTGTCCAATGTTTACTCATATATATCACTAGAATAATCAGATAAANNTTTAAAATTCATGGTAAAATATTCATTTAATTAACACTAGAATTTATGTTACTCAATGTTTATAATTGTATCGAAAATCTTATTAATCAATAGAAAACATAGAATACCATATAAATAGATTCAAGGTGTAAACATATGTATGTAATCATAGTAGGAGCAGGACGTGTAGGATTAAATCTCGCACAATCACTAGTTAGGGAAGGATTAAACGTAACAATAATAGACCACGACGAAATAGTATCAGAAGAAGTAGCCGAACAGGTAGATGCCATGGTAATACACGGGGATGCAACATCAGTACAAGTACTGGAAGATGCTGATATAGCTGATGCTGACGTCTTCGTAGCAGCAACAGGAAAAGATACAGTAAACCTCTTAACGGCAGTACTAAGTAAAAGTTACAGTAATATATCCAAGGTAATAGTAAGGGTTAACGATTTAGGACACGTAGACGCATTTAAAAGTGTTGGCATAGACGTGACAGTAAGTCCAGAGTCAACAGTAGCATCATACCTGGAAAGAATCATCACCAGACCAAAAGTAGCAGATTTAATAGTTCTTGGAAGGGGTTCAACAGAATT
>MUZZ01000094.1:824-2048 GCA_003266075.1 Methanosphaera sp. rholeuAM74 | reverse complement strand
GATGGTGAACTCATAATACCACAAAAAGAAACAGTATTCCAGGAAAATCAGAAGATATCCGTACTAACAAAGTCAGATTACGTGCAAGAGGTTACAAAATTGTTTGCACCATAATAATTATTAAAAATGAGTTTTAAAATGGAATAAATTGTGGGGGGAAAGAAGAAGTCGAATTCTTATTCATCAACCACGTAATTGTCTTCCATACGCTGATAAGCTTGGTCTATACTAGGTATATTTGTCTGAGTACCCTGTGTTTCAACAATATATGATGATACAGTACTTGCAAACTTACCACACTCTTCGAGTGAATTGTCATGTATGTACATACTTAGAAATGCTGCTCTATATGAGTCACCAGCACCAGTTGGGTCATATGCCTTGGTTACAACTGGATTTATTTTGATACACTCACCATCTTTCGTATAAATATTACTACCTTTTTCTCCTAGGGTTTTCACGATTAGGTCTGGACCTTTTGTAACTATTTTCTCTATGGTGGTGTCTAGTAAGTCACAGATGCGTTCAATTTCATGTTCATTACCGAACAATATATTACAGTTACAAATTACTTCCTTTAAGTTTTTAGCAGAATATAAATGTAAATCTTGACCTGGATCAAAGGATACTAATTTATTGTTCTGATAAGCATATTTTCCACATTTTATGTTAAAATCAGGATCACCTGTTGCTAAATGCACTGCTTTAGCAGTTAATATGGCTTCCTTAGGTATTTCAGCTTCTTTGTACATTTTAGCTGCTCCCCAGTAGAAATAGAACATTTGTTCATCATCGGGGTTTGTTAAAACAAAGGCTGTGGGTGTGTTATCAGTTTGGGATACTATCATATCGCTAATGTCTATGTTTTCATCTAGTAACTCCTTTTCATAGTCACTACCTTTAAAATCTTTACCTATGCATGAGATTAATCCTACGTCTAATCCCATTTTACTAGCAACTACTGCTACGTTACCTGCAGCTCCTCCACTGAAGGTTTCCATTTCATTCACGATTGCAGATGTGTTCAATTTTGAAAATTCCTCAACTTGCATGATATAATCAAATGCAGTATGTCCTAAAACTAGTAAATCTACGTTTCTCATTGTATCCCCCATTATTTTTATAAATCTTTCGTTACGTACACGCCATGTTATCATCATCATTATTTTTTAGTCATCATTTATTATATTAATTTTTAAAAATATAACCTTTTGGGTATTAATA
>MUZZ01000094.1:0-744 GCA_003266075.1 Methanosphaera sp. rholeuAM74 | reverse complement strand
TATTTTTCTGAATTTTGTTATCCTATTATTTCGTTTTCTTAGTAATGGGGCTATTATTCTTATGAATATTGGTGAGTAATCCTTCATTTTGTCTGTTAGGTTGTATTCTGCTATGAGTTTATAGTTTGGACACATCTTTTCAAAGTCTTTGCTTTCTTTTATGCCCCATTTAAATTCTGCTCCTGTTGTTCTAACGGTGTCATGTGCTTTCTGGTTTTTTACCATCCATTTGCTCATTAGTTCTATGAGTAGTTCCACGTTTTTGAAGTTTTCGGTTATTTGATTAAATAGTTCTTGTACTTCTTTTTCTTCNNTCAAAGTCTAGTGCTGATGAGGCTATGTTTGTCACTCTTTCGTGTTCGTCTATGAGTTTTTCTCTAAGGTCTATGATTTCTTTGAAGTCTATGTTGTACCACATGATTTTTCCATTGTCTACTCTGCTGAATCTGTCGTCTAGTCCACAGGCTAGGTTTATTATACTACTTTGGGGATTGTTGTTTATGTATTCTTTTGTTTGTTTGTCTAGTATCACGGTTCTTGCTGAGCATCCCCAGAAGTTCATTTTGTTTGTCGATGTCTTGAATCGTTTTTTGAAGTCGTAGTCTAGGTTGTCCATTACTTTTAGTGCTGTTTTGTCTATGAATTCTGGGTTTTCTTTTTTGCTTTCGATTGCTCTTGCGTATAGTGGTACTAGCATGGTTTCACTTACTGCTGTTAGGTCTATTTTTTCTTTCATTGTTTTTT
>MUZZ01000093.1:3374-5731 GCA_003266075.1 Methanosphaera sp. rholeuAM74 | reverse complement strand
ATCAATATAAGTGTTTTCATATCACCTATGATAGCTGGTTTTGTTGAAACATACTTCTCTAGGAGGTTTACAAGTCAAACTACTGGTGCTATTAGTGCCATAATACTCTTCGTGGTTACTAACATCATTGGCTGGTTCTTCCCTTTAAATCCTATAACATGGGGTTTTTTAACCTTCGGTGGTTTGGGTGTGATGTTACAAGCAGCATTTCCATTAGCTGTGAATTATATCCTCTGGGGAGTGTTTTTATCAATAATTTATGTATTCGGAATGTTGGGTGGACTTATCACAAAGTTCATCTATAAAGAAGAGAAAACAGCAGTAACAGTCACCGATTTAAATATTGGTGATAATAAGGATGATGTATTGATACTAACAACCCATGATGATGCAATTATCGATGAATATAAGGGATTAGTGATTGCTGAAGAAGTGATAAAATTTGAAAACAAATCATTATATGAAAAAATTGATTATCTAGAATCTAACCTTTATGAAAGGGAAGAACTGAAGCATAACGATTACATAGCTTCTAAGAATTATATTTTAAGTTCTTTAAGGGATAATGCTATTAATATGGGTGCTGATGCTATTATTGACGTGGAAATAGAGTACACTAATTATAATCAGCAATTGCCACCAGATTTGCTTATCGCTGCATATGGTACGGCAATAAAATTAAAAAAATAATAAGTTTTTTGGAAAAAAGTGTGGTAGAAATGATTTTAGAATCTTTTTCTATCAAGTAATTCTTGTTTTTTACCTGGATTCCATCCACCTGATGCACTATCTGCGTGTCCTACTTGTTGTACGTATCCTGTGATTCTGTCATACCATTCTACTTCTTTGGTTTCTCCACAATGTGTACATTTGGTTTGTAGTCCTTTCATCAATGTTTTACAGTTTACACAGAAGCTCAATGCACTACTATATGCCCAGAATCCTATATCTGTTTTGTGTGTTATCTTATTTGTTAGACTCATGAGGCTGTCAGGGTCACTGTAGGCTTCTCCCATGAATGCGTGGAATATGTGTCCTCCCTGTGTTAATGGGTGGTATTCTGATTCTATTTTTATTTTTTCTGGTAGGCTTAGTGATGTGTCTACTGGTACGTGGTTACTGTTTGTGTAATATGATGCTGTGCTGTCACCATTGCATATTATTTTGTCTGGATATTTTTCTCTGTCCATTGTTGCAAACCTGTATGCTGTACTTTCTGCTGGTGTTTGTATGATACTCCATCTTAATCCTGTTTCACTTTTGAGGTCGTTTGCTCTGTCATTGATATGTTGTATTACTTTTAGTCCTAACTTGTTTGCATCTGGGTCGTCTATTCCTGCACCTGTTTGTGATAGTAGCATTTCGTTTAGTCCTACAAATCCGAATGATAGTGTACTGTTTTCTACTCGGTAGTATGGATCTTCTCCCATTTTTTGTGTTAAGAATGGTAGTATTTTGTAGTCATTTAAGCATTTCAATGCTCTTTCACGTCTTAGCATTAGTACTTCTTCTACTATGTTCATGTAGTCGTCTAGGTAGTCGAATATTTCTGTTTCGTCTCTTGCATCGTATCCTATTCTTGGCAGGTTCATTGTTACGTAGGCTAGGTTTCCACATCTTAGTGTGTCTGTATCCCAGTCTCCTGTCCAGTTGTTTGAGAGTCTCGTACGGCATCCCATGTAGTTTGAATGTACTCCCATGTAGTCTGGTAGCATGTTGATGAAGTAGGCTGATCCGAATTTTGCTGATAGGAGGTGTACTCTTTCTATGTCTTCGGTGAACTCTGGTGTCATACATTCTTTTCTTAGGTAGTATATTGTGTTTGGGAATAGGTGTGGTTTTCCTTCAGAGTCTCCTTTGATTAGTGCCTCTGTGAATGCTCTTTGGAGGAGTCTTACTTCTTTTTCGTAGTCTCCATATACTCCAACTACTTTTCCTCCTGGTCCGTATGCTGGTTCGTTTTTGAGGAAGTCTGGTACAGTAAACTCTAATCCTATGCTTGTGAACGGTACTTGTCCTCCACGTGCAGCGTATGCCATGTTTAGGTTGAATATGAGCATTTCTACTGCTTGTTGTATCTTATCGTATGGTAGTCCTGCTGCGAATGGTGCTACGAATACGTTCCATAGGCTCATTGCTTGTCCACCACTCATGTTTTGTTGTGCTGCTAACATTATTTCTCCTGAGTGGTTCATCAATGTTTCTATATGTGTTGGTGACCGTGCTACGCTTGTGTGGTCTCCTGTTCCGTCTACTTTGAGTCCGTATTGTATGAATTGTCTTAGGTCGTGTTGTAGACAGTTTAGTGGTCTTCCTGCAAAGAATTCTAAATCGTGGATATGTACAGATCCGTTCAT
>MUZZ01000093.1:3156-3329 GCA_003266075.1 Methanosphaera sp. rholeuAM74 | reverse complement strand
ACGTATTTATGTATTGTTTCTGGGTTGTGCATCATGTTTGCGTTGTCTTTGTTTCCTGATTCTATTAGGTTGGTTATGTTGTATACTGGCATTCCTAGTCTGGTGTATTTTCGTCTTAGTGATTCTAGTCCGTTTTCGGTTAGTTTTGTGTTGACCATTTCCCTTATTATTGG
>MUZZ01000093.1:1406-3116 GCA_003266075.1 Methanosphaera sp. rholeuAM74 | reverse complement strand
GTGTTTGCTATTTTGCTTTTATCAAATGCTTCTATTGTGTCTCTTCCTGTTCTTACTCTTAGAGTGTTGTTGTTGTAGTACTTTTCTGCTAGCTTTGTATTTTCTTTTTTTAGTATTTCGTATATTATGCCTTTTATTTCTTTTGTGGTTATGTTGTCGTGTGCTTCTTTTGATACTTTGTATGCAATTTTCTCTGATAGTCCTAGGGGGATATTTATCATTATGCATGATCTTATTAGTTTTTCGTAGCTGAATTTTTCCTTTTTTCCGTCATTTTTTATGACGTATATATCGTTTAGGTTGTATGTGTCCTGTATTGTTTCTGGGTCCTTCATCATATTAACTTACATCCATTTAGTATTAGTTTATTATTTGTTGAACTTCTTATATAATGATTGTGTTTTTAAAGAAAATTTGGTTCGTAAGAAACTAAACTATTTTGAGTTTTAAAAAAAGAAAAAGTAGGGGGTCAAAACAATTGACAAACTAAAAGAACGCATCAAGAGAACTTTGCTTAGATTTGTCACTTTCAAATAATGACTTAATAGAAGACTCAATTAACTCAATACGTTCCACTAAATACGGATTAATCGGATATCGCTTCGTTAACTCTTTGGAAATTTCAAGATACTTCAAAACCGAACCCTTAGAAATACTGAAAATCAAGTCATTTCCACAAACACATTCACCAGACAATGGAATACGTCGATACTTCTCACCACAGTTAGTACACCTAACCTTCTGTCTTGAAAATGCCCTAATATTACCAGCCATATCAGGTAGAAAGTGAGAATTCAAAACACCCTCAACAACACCTTTCTGGTCGACACATCGCAGTACCTCTGCAAGTCCAATTTGATGATCAACTTTCTCCTGCATACTATTCAATGTCTTATATAAACAAATTTTTGGTCCTGCATGAATCGAACTAGTTGGGTGTGAATAGTTCAAACCATGATATTGCTCACTAGTACCCAACCTAGATTCAACGTTATCCACTAAGTCATTAACATCCGATGGCTTAACACCACCCTCCTCAGTCTTATGATAAATTTCTAACGGAATCCTCTTCATACAATCAATATTATGTGATTCATCATCTATCTCCTCAGGATCAATACGAATACTTAAAACCAGAGGAGCATCCATACTACCACCACGAGTACTAGGAAGATAAGTCTTACCAAAGTTAAGCAATGAGTCTAACAACAACATGACAGCATCTTCATCACTATCACAGTTACGTCTTTTGGCAGAATGGAAGTAAGGATGAGCATAGCATCCAGAGGCCTTAGTAAATCCAACTATACGGCCAAGTACACCAGCTGATGTATGTGGAGCAAGACCCACAACCAATTCACCAATCAAATCCTTACGAGTCTTAGCATTATAGAATGAATCCATATGATAAAACTTGGTGAGCAACTCATCAATAAAGTGAGATGCCCTAAGCAGGTAATCACCACACTTATCAGACACTACAATATCCTGAATCTTAAGCTCAATAATCTGGGTGTTCTCTGTAATAGGCTTACCATAAATATCCTCAGTATAACCCATTTCAACAATCTTTTCAGGTGTAACATCAATCTCCTTAGGAATAAAGTGCGTCAAAGGCAGGTCAGTGGAATCATGACGAATAGTACCATCACGGTATGTGAAAACATTATTATGTGCCCTTAGAATACCCTTCTCAAGAGGTTCAGGATA
>MUZZ01000093.1:0-1247 GCA_003266075.1 Methanosphaera sp. rholeuAM74 | reverse complement strand
TTCATAAGTCTTTCCTTAGTCTTTTCAGGTCTTCCAACCCTACCACCAATGTACGTTGGAGCCCTAGACTTAATATGCACAGGACTAACCATGTTAACAGCATCCAAGGTTTCAACGTCCTCATCATCACTAAGCTCTTCAGCCAATGTCCTCATAAGAGAATAAATATCATCATTATCGATGATGATATTGCCATCCCTTACTTGGTGACATATTCCAAGAACCTCGAATATCCTCTTATGATAATCTAATGGTAAAGGGTTTTCATCATTCTCGAAGACATCTTCTGGCGTTTTGAAATGACTGTTAAGGAGATTTCTTATCTCCTCTAATTCCCCTTTGGTTATGTCGTTGTAGTAGAATGTGTACTTTGGATGTAATGGAGTCTGTGTCTTTTCGGCTATTTCAAATGCCTTCTTAGAATCAATATCTAAGTCTAGAAGTTCAAGTAATTCCATCTCTTCTTTGAATCCTATGCCAAAGTCGTCGTGTGTTTGTTTGTAGTAGTCACTTACCTCCACTTCCTGTGCCCACCATTCCTCACACCATGCAGAGGCATCTAATGGTATGTTTCCACGCAGGTACTCACCGAATGCTACTAGCATATCTCCTAAAAACACTATCTCAGCTATGTCACGTCTACTTTTTATGGCTTCCTGTGTGGTTGTTAAACGTTTCACCTCACCACTTTTGAGTTTAACTATTGGTCCTTCTATGGAGTCGCATGGTACGACACAATTTCCCTTACCAGGCTTTTCAATTTTCATCTGTGTACCAACAGCTAGAAATTCCACCATCTCCATGGTTGCAGGGTGTACAGCCATTGATGCAAGTCCACTATCACGTGTTCGTCCATATCGTAGCCTGAAGCCACCTTTTGCACCAGGGTATGACATCACTGGTCTTCCACCAATAATATCTTCCAGGTATTTTGCCTTTTTCTTAACTTTTACTTCTGTCTTTTTTTCTTCCTTCTTGTCTTCTTTTTTCTTCTGTTTTGGTGCTGTGAAGTCTTCGAGCCAATCCCATCCATCAATTTTGAGGTTATGGGCATACTTAACTATTTTACGTGATTTCTGTATTACTCCTTCAGCTATAGCTAGCAGTGCTCCTGCACGTATGTAGTTAGTTTCTACACGTGGTAAATCCCTGTGCTGTACTTCAATCTTATCTGTCTGTTCGCCAGTTACTTCTACTGGTATACCGTTAATGGCTTTTCTTACTTCCTCTGGTGTTGGTGAGTACTG
>MUZZ01000237.1 GCA_003266075.1 Methanosphaera sp. rholeuAM74 | reverse complement strand
GTATCTCATCAGACATCCGGAAAAGGGTTGAGTAAAAAGTTAAATTCCACTTGTAAAGATTAATTCAGCATAAATCTTTGTGACAAGACAATTCAGAACATAAAAGGGTTTGACATACGTTGTCAGACCCTTTAAAGTGGAATTGACCCGTCAGGGTCAAAGAAAAACAAAAAGAAAAGTATGCGGTCGCCGGCGTCCGGAAAACTGTTTGCAAGACTGAATTCCGCACACCTGCCGTCTCGGCAAAATGAAGCTGGCGCACTGTGTCTGTGGTTTTGTTTTTCGTTTAGAAGGATGATCTGATCGCTGGGGAGCAATGGCAGGTCATCTTTTTTTGTTCGATGTTTCGATCGGTTTCGCCCTGCATTTGCAGCGGCATTGTATCCTCGCGTCAGCGTCTGTCAAGGCTGCTGCGCACCGCTTCGCGGCTACGGCCCTGACAGACGCATCCGCTGCGGATCCTGCTCCGCTACCAAATGGCAGGGCGGACTGTATGCACTACTTCAGCAGCTTCGGGGTGAGGATCACGTCGTCCGATGCGATCTCCTTTACCCCAAACAGTTTCAGGATCTCTTCCGGGAGGATCATGCGGGCCATCTCCAGAGGCGTATGGCCGCCCAGGCTTTCTCTCGGAGCACTGTTGATGTGAGACATCATGAGGACCACATCATCCTGAGTGAGCGCGTCGAAGGAACTGCCCTTGGGACATATTCTGCGTATGTACGCATGGTTCTTCTCGCAATGCGGTTTCTGCCAGGAGCACATGGGGTCGCAGTAGTAGATGCTGGTCCTGATCACGCCGTCAGAGTCGGCCTCCAGTTCCCCGGGGCGCTGGAACTCGCCACCGCGATCCGTTAAGATCAATGGGAACGCCCGGTTGAACAGGATGTCGCCAACCGCCTCCTCGATCGCATCGAACACTTCTCGCACATGCCTGGCTTCCTTGCTGTCCAGGAGGTACGCCATCATGAACTCACATGGGTTGAAGTGGAAGGTAAGGAGGATCTTGAGGCTTCCCTCGCAGCCGATCACGGTGTCCATCTCCGTGACCCGGGTGTCCGGGTTGCGCTTCATGAAGTCCTTGAAATCCCGATAGGTGCGGCCTTCGTAGATCTCCTGATTCGTGGCCTCCCCGTGATCTTTTCTGGGCCGGCGGATCTTGTAGACGACCTTCTTCGGCAGATCGATGTTCTTGACTGAGAGCGCTCCGCTGTCGATGTAGTTGTAGATCGTCTTTTCACACAGGTTTATCTCAGGGTGAGCCTTCAGGATCATATATGGCGTCTGCCCCTGCCGGATCAGGGGAGACACGATCCCGTCCAGACGGATCAGGTCTTCTTCCGAAATGTTCAGTCCGCGTCGGGATTCGACAAGCTCCGACCGGTAGTCGCTGTTCGCTTTGGCAGCCCGGTAATACGCTTTCTGAAGCCGGCATCCGCTCTTCCTGCTGCAGGCGTTGCAGACGAAAGGGGCCCTGTCCAGCTTCGGGCAGTGGTAGTCACGCCTGACAAAGTCCGGGCACATGCTGTTGCATCTGCTGCAGCGTCTGCACTCCCGCCGCTGGCATGTAAGCGCGCCTGAAGCACATACATTCTTTCGATGGCACTCTTTGAGAAGGGCGCATTGGTTGAAGGAGTCGTTGAAGGTGTTGCGTTCAAGGTGTGTTCTGCGTTTTCTGACCTCCTTGGAGATGGTGCTTGGATCCTTGCCGAGTTGCAGCGCGATCGCACGCATGCTGCTTCCGGCATTGAGCCCGGTTTCGATGATCACTCTGTCTTCCAGTGTAAGGTGTTTCTGTTTTCTCTCGTTGTTATCCATGGTAGTTCCTCACTTTCTACCACAGACACAGTGCACCTGTAATGATAACCCCTGTGAGAGTATTCCTGAAGACTAAAATCCACCGGCACTTGAATTTTCTTTTTTATTCAACC
>MUZZ01000033.1 GCA_003266075.1 Methanosphaera sp. rholeuAM74 | reverse complement strand
TCTTCCATCATATCAATAACAGGACAAGCACAATCAGCATCAAACTCAGCACTATTAGCATCAGGATGACCATTCAACTGTGCAATAGCAATAGCCATGGCATGTAAACCTAGACAGATACCGAAAACTGGAATCCTATTCTCAATGGCATACTTAACAGCATCAATCTTACCAGAAATACCTCTCTCACCAAATCCACCAGGGATGAGAAGACCATGATACTGACTAAGCAAGTCAAGGTTATAATCATTATCAGCCTTAATCCAGTCAATATCAACTTCAACCTTATTATCTGCCCCAGCATGTTTAAGAGCTTCCCTGATACTGATATAAGCATCCTCCAATTCAATATACTTACCAATAACACCAATCTTAACTTTCGGACTATCAATCTTCAAGTCCTCAACAATCTGACTCCAATCATACAAGTCTGCCTTTGATGGAGCATCAATACCGAGCCTGTTAATAATGTAACTACCAACATTCTCTGAATACATTGTTAGAGGTACTTCATATATTGAATGTGCATCAGGTGTATTAATTACTGCCTCAAATGGAACATCACAGAAGTGAGCTATCTTTTGTTTTAATTTAGAGTCAAGAAGTAACTCCGACCTGCATACAATCATGTCAGGATTAATACCTAATCCCCTTAACTCCTTAGTACTATGCTGGGTTGGCTTAGTCTTAAACTCCTTAGCAGCCTTAAGGTAAGGAACATAGGTAACATGCACAAACATACAGTTATCATTACCCTCCTCATGCTTCAACTGTCTTAAAGCCTCGATAAATGGCTGACTCTCAATGTCCCCAACAGTTCCACCAACTTCCACCATCACAACTTCTGCTTTGGTTTTATCAGCAATATCTCTAATCATTAACTTTATTTCATCCGTAATGTGTGGGATAATCTGCACACAAGACCCTAAATAATCACCTTTCCTTTCTTTTTCGATAACTGCAGAGTAAACCTTTCCAGTAGTAATGTTTGCCTTACCAGACAGGCTCACATCCAGAAATCTCTCATAATGTCCTAAGTCTAGGTCACATTCCATCCCATCATCAGTTACGTATACTTCTCCATGTTGATATGGGTTTAATGTACCTGAATCCCAGTTTAAATAGGGATCAATCTTGATAGCTGTTACATTAACTCCATATGATCTTAATATTCTTCCTATTGATGCTGAAGTAATTCCCTTTCCTATGGAACTAACCACACCACCAGTAACTACAATATACTTTGACAAATTAATCAACTCTTCCCTTAAAATTGTAATTATATCAATTAATCATATTGTATGATGAACATTAATTAGAAATATATATTATAATATATACATCATACAATAAATACTTTTACACAATTGGTAAAAAATTACTCAATAATAAGTAAATGTATATCACTAATAATATTTAATACTTAAGAAACAGAAAACCAAAAAAAATACAAATAAAACACAGAAAAAAATACAAATAAAACACAGAAAATTTATTAATGCATTGAATGTTATACAAAGACCGAAAATTATGCAAAAACTTATTAAAATTAAAAGAACTGATAGAAAAGAACATCAAAGAAAGAGATCTTAAAATGAAAGAACCTAAATTTCTAGCGGTAATAACAGGAATAAAATATGCTTATACAAGAGAAGATTGAGTTAAAGTACTGCCTATAGGATGTTTAAAATAAAATCCTTTAAAAAAAATGTAAAATGAGAAAATAAGGAAATGGAACTATTGCCTGCTAATCTTAATCATCTCTGAGAGGAGGGTATGTCCAATAATAGTGCCATATTTACCATTAGACATGTCCTCTGAAAATGTCTGCGTAGCATCCGCTTCTTTGATGCTTGTTGAGTAGATTGCAAATGGTACTGGCGTCATAGTAT
>MUZZ01000206.1:6807-7557 GCA_003266075.1 Methanosphaera sp. rholeuAM74 | reverse complement strand
TAGCAGAAGAAGCAAGAATAACCATAGAACAAGCAGGATACAAGGCAATAACACTATACGATGTTGGAGTAGCAGGAATACACAGATTAATATCAAAATTAAAGCTACTACTAGAACAACAAGTAGATGTGATAATAACAATAGCTGGAATGGAAGGAGCACTACCATCAGTAGTCGCAGGACTAGTAGATATGCCAGTAATAGCAGTACCAACATCAACAGGCTACGGTGTCGGAGAAAAGGGTTTTACAGCACTATTTTCAATGCTACAATCATGTGCACCAGGAATTGCCACAGTAAACATAGACAACGGATATGGTGCAGCAGTCTATGCTATAACAATACTCAATCAAATAGCCAAATACAAGTAATCATCGTCTACGTCTAACAACAGCATTATCAAAGGTAATAATGACAATACAAATTCCCACTAGAATCATATCAATAATACCAAAGACTATGAGCTGATAAACACCTAAAATGATACTCATTACACCTAGCAGTAAGCTCAATATGGATCTTCTAATGATAAATGAGTAGAACACGTTAACATAAAGAGTTCCAACAACGAATAATCCTAAATCACTACTGTATATACCATAAATTGCCAGAATAATTCCTATAATAATCCCAATGACATCTACAGTATCAGGAAGGCTCATTAATTAATCTCCAAATATAAACTCTTTCTAAAATAAGTAATTATAAAATGGGGTCACAGGGATTTGAACCCCGATCCTGGGATTTCTC
>MUZZ01000206.1:4740-6744 GCA_003266075.1 Methanosphaera sp. rholeuAM74 | reverse complement strand
AAATTGACTTTTGGCGAAGTCCCAAAAGCTAAAAAAAAAATAAATGAATGGGGATTTAGACTACTTCTTTTCCTTTTTAACAACAATCTTCTCGGCAGTAATCTGTGGTGGAATAGTGTCTGAAGAATCACCAACAGTATACACGTCAATTTTACATCCGTTATTAATTGCGGTAATGTTGGTTTCAACCTCGTTATTATCCTTAGTCTCCTTGTAAATCTTAGTAGAGTTTTTGACGAGAATCAACGTATTTGAAGTATTATTACTTTCATCAGCAATATAAAAAGTTGCAATCGTCTGGTTGGTAGCATTAGGTGTAGACGTCGTATTTCCAATAACCTTACCTGAAAGGTTCGGCAACTGGTCTACAGTAGCAAAATATGTGCCTATAACGAATCCAGCCAACACTACAAGCAATATAATCATCTGTATAGGACTAAGTTTCATAAAATTCTCCAAAATATTCGTCTTATATAATATTTGTTGGTCAGCATTTATAATATTTTTTTCATCATATTCAATTACAAAAATTTTTATGATTTAAGCAACAAATATTAAACCTATGGAAACTAAAACATTTCTCCTAAATGATATTGATTACATAACACGTGAAGATAAGCCAATCATTAGATTATTCGGCACATTAAAAGAAACAAAAGAGAAAATCATAGCATATGACCATCAATTTAAGCCATACATGTATGTACTGCCATATAATACTGATGAATGCTTAAATCAGCTACAAGACATGGGTTTAACCCATCTTGACTTGGAATCTAAAATTGACATTGGCGTGGAAAGAGAGTTTATTAAAATAACATTAACCCACCCCCAAGAAGTTCCAAAACTAAGAGACCAAATAAGGGATTTGCCACAGGTAAGACAAATACGTGAATATGACATACCATTCTACAGAAGATACTTGATAGATAAACAAATAACACCATCTAACTATATCGAAGTAAAAGGTGAAAGCATCGACAGACAGATATATGAAGACATCGACGTTCCCAGCGATGTAACACTATTCAAGGTAACACAAACACCCATAGATACTAAAACAGCACCAACCACCACTAAAATACTGAGCTTCGACATAGAAGTATACAATGCCGAGGGTATGCCAGACGCATCACAAGATCCGATTATAATGATGAGCCTAAGTGGAAACTATGACTACAGAAAAGTCTTATCCACAAAGAAATCAAGGCACGATTATGTCGAAACACTAGAAACAGAGGAAGACATGCTGAAACGATTTGTAGAAATAATTGACGAGGAAAATCCGGACATTTTGGTGGGATATAACTCAGACAACTTCGATTTACCCTACATAAAAAAGAGAGCTGACCAGTTAAATGTTGATTTAAACTTGGCAGTAGATGGAAGTAGCGTAAAATTCATAAAAAGGGGTTTCACTAGTGCAGGAATAATCATGGGCAGAGTTCACGTGGACTTGTACTTACTAGTACGTCAATATATGCGGTTAGACAGATACACATTAGAAAATGTATATGAAGAATTATTCAACATCAAAAAAGTCGATATTCAGGGAGATAAAATCTACCAGTTCTGGGACAGTGATGCAGAAGAATTGGAACAGTTATTCGAGTATTCCATGGCTGATGCAGATAGTACAGTAGAAATAGGCGATAAAATAACTCCACTAACCATTGCACAGAGTCGGCTAGTTGGACAGCCACTATTTGACATTGCACGTATGACCACTGGACAAATGATTGAATGGTATTTGATGCTTAAAGCATACGAAAAAAACAATGTAATACCTAACAAGCCAACTAATATGCAGTTGAATCAAAGACAGCATACCAAGAAAGTGGAGGGAGGCTATGTTAAAGAGCCAGAAAAGGGTTTGTTTGAACACATAGCGTATCTTGACTTCAAAAGCCTTTATCCTTCAATAATAATTGCACAGAACATCTCACCAGACACCTTTACGGATGGTGTGGGTTACAGCGAGGATGAATACTATACTTGCCCAGA
>MUZZ01000206.1:0-4705 GCA_003266075.1 Methanosphaera sp. rholeuAM74 | reverse complement strand
GAAACAGTACCAGAACAGAAAAAAGCATATGACTTTGAACAACAGGGATTGAAACGCTTAGCAAATTCCATGTATGGAGTATATGGCTATTCAAGATTCAGATGGTATAAAAAGGAATGTGGAGCATCAATAACTGCATGGGGAAGACAATACATACAAGATGCAATGGAAAAATCCAAGGAATACGGCTTCAAACCAATTTATGCTGATACAGATGGTTTTTATGCAACATTCATAGAGGATTTGGACTAGTTAATTTAATAAGAAAATAACAATAAATATATAATGATATACGAGTATAGGAGGTTATATTATGGATAAAGTGGATGATATAATAATAATATTGGGTAGAGGACGTGATTCAAACGCTTATGTAATAGGTGACACACTAATAGATCCGGGCTCTGGAGAGGATATAGACTACCTTAAACAATCAATTAAAGATGCCGGTTTAGAAATGACGGACATTAAACGAATTGTTAACACACACTGTCATTTTGACCATATGGGTGCAGACAAACAATTGCAAGATGAATACGGATATGAGATATATATGCATCCAGAGGATTTAAAATCAGTTGAAGCTAAAGATGATGATATTACAGTAGCAAAATCATTCGGTATGACAGTACCCGACCTAGATATTAAAGAATTAAATGAAGGTGACATGATAGGAGATTATGAAGTAATTCACACACCCGGTCACACTCGTGGAGGAATTTGTCTTTTCAATGGTAAAAGCCTTATTAGTGGTGACACACTATTTTCTGGTGGTAATTTCGGAAGAACTGACCTACCTACAGGTAACTCTGAACAGATGAGGGAATCAATACTCAAAATATCTGAACTCGATGTTGTACAGCTATTTTCTGGTCATGGACCATACGCTATATCACACGTATCAGAACAAATATCGATGGCTTTAATGATAGCTTCAAGAATATAACCTCCACAATTATATTTTTTCATAGTATTGTATGTTTTTTGCAGAAATAATTTTTAACTTTCTTTGTATGCTTTGTTTTTAGTAGTACTGTTACTTCATCATCTTCTTCTAAAATAATATCATTTTCTGCTATGAATGTTTCATCACCCTTATGGCAACTTACTATTATGAATTTCTCGGTGGGACTGATGTCTCCTATACGTTTTCCTATAATTTTCTTTGATTTAACTGGTAAATCTAGTAGTTCACAGTCTCCTTTGGTGGATACGGATAATTCTGTAACGTTCGGTCTTATTATTCTTTTTTCGATGTCGGTAACTGCGGTTAGTTCTGGGCTTACCACTTCATTCAATCCAAGCTTCTTAAACATTTTTATATGGGTAGGGTTTGATGTTCTAGCAATAATCTTTTCTAGGTTATACTCCTGTGATATAATTCCTATTAACAGGTTAATTTCATCAATACTGCTGGTTGCTACAACGATATCTGCTGTTTCAATACCAGCGTTTTCCAGTACTTTTCTATTGGTTGCATCACCATGTATTATGTTTGCATCTGGATATCGCTTCTCGAGGTTTTGAACAATTTCTTTACGGTTATCAATTAGTGTTATGTTATATCCCACATTGATTTCCAGTAGTTCAAGTAGTAGTACTCCTACTCTTCCTCCTCCGACTATAATTACATCTACCATAAAATCAACCCTTTATTATACTCCTAATAATATTTTTAATCCTATTATTATTAGTATTACTCCTCCGACTATCTGGAACTTATCACCGAAGATGTTTCCTAATTTTTTACCTATTAATATTCCTATTAGTGTGAATATGAATGCTACTATGCCTATGATTGTACATGGTAACCATAGGCTGTTGTTTAGTATTGCAAAGGTAAGTCCTACTGCAAAAGCGTCTATACTCGTAGCTATTGCTAATACTGTTACTTCTTTGAAACTGAATTTATCCGTTATTTCTTCATCATCACTTGTTAGGCTTTCTCTTATCATATTTAACCCGATTATTAACAGTAATATGAATCCTATCCATCCAGCAACGGCAGATACTATTTTGGATATTGTGCTTCCACACAGATAACCAACTATTGGCATCATAAACTGGAATCCACCAAAAAATAGTCCATACCATAGTATTTCCTTCTTCGTTAAGTCCTTTTGTGTGAATCCCTTTGTTATTGATACACTAAATGCGTCCATTGCAAGGGCTACTGCAATTAAAAAAATCGATATTAAGTTGAGCTCCATTTTCATTAGTCCATAGTTTTACCTTGAATTAATATATTGAATTTATAGTATTTAAATAGGGGTTGTTTTGGTATGAGAAACTATGTGTGTATCAACTACTATATGGGATTTTAATGGCATTTTATTCATTGTTGTGTGTAAATAGGAATTTGGATAATATTTGAGCAATTAATATTAGCTTTGTTGTTGATTCTAATTTGTCTTTAAAACATGTTATTGAGTTCCATTAGAATGATTTTATTTTGTATTCGTATTACTATTACCAAATTTCACTTTTTAGTAACAATTTAAATGTTTTTACTCATTTTGAACTTTTTTTTCGGTTGTGGGTCTATATGCCGATTTTTCGTCACCACCCCCAAAAATATTTTCATGAATTTAGGTATACTTAAATTTAAATACTTGATTAAAAATATATATAACATGTAAAAAATATTAGGAGTGAAAAGATTGAACACAAAAAAATTATTTTCAATAACATTAATATTTGTAATATTAGCATCAACATCAGTAGTATTTGCGACTGATGACATTGACTGGAACGGAATCTCATTCACAGTACCTGACGGATTTTCAACTGGAACACCTGGTGCAGACAAAATAGGAATGATGTACGGAAAACAAAGCATTGTTCTTGAAAATCACAGTGATGAAAAATTCAACGAACTCAAAGAGGAATCAGAACCAAAAGAAAACAAAACATACAAAATAGATGATACAGAAGTAACAGAATACGTATTCGAAAGGGAATTAGCAAACGTACATTTCCTAACATTCACAAAAGATGGAAAACAATATGACATAATATACAAAGATATAACAGCCACAGACGAGGAAGAAGAGCCAACAGAAGAAAACACTACAGAAAATAATACTACAGAGAACAACACAACAGAAAATAATACTACAGAAGACAACGCAACTGATACTAATACAACCGATGAAAACGCTACACAAGAAGACAATGCATCAGAAGATACATTCAACGTAACAAGTGATGATAATCCAGTAAACATCATAATAAAATCAATCAAAACAAGTAAACAATAATTTGTCTATAAAGACAAACCTTAATCCTCCCATTTTCAAAAACTAATTTTTAAAATAATTTAACACTAATAATGGAACACACAACTCCTATTTTCTAATAATTAAACACCAAACTACCTAAAAAACAATAACACGCATAGAATCCCACAACCAAAAACATCATCAGTAAAAACTTTATAGAAGTTTTGACTTATATAAGAATATATATAGTCATCACACTATTTACTGGGGAAATACTATGGATTATAAGAAAATGGTTGGACTACTACTCGTGGGTATAATAATTTTATCCATAATGATAGCATACATAGGACCAGAACAGATATTTGACTCTATTAAGAAGGCAAACATATACTATGTACTATTGGCAATACTCTTACAGTTTATAATCATGTTTTTATGGAATTACCGTTGGAGTATCATATCTACAGAATTAAACATCAAACACAACATGCTACAATTATTCGCTATATTGATAGTTGGTTTGGCAATCAACGACTTAACACCAAGTGGAAGAAGTGGTGGGGAACCAGTTAGGGCATACCTTTTAAGTAAAACATCAAACGCATCATTCAAACAAACATTTGCAACAGTCATGAGCGATAAAATATTTGACACATTTCCATTCATGATTTTAGCAATATTTGCCATGATATACCTGATATTCAGGGTACATATATCTCAAGTGATGCTATACACACTAATAATAGCATTAACATTCTTTATACTGGCACTATTGTTTCTAATATACATATGCTTTAACGAAGAACTAGGAGTAAAAGTAATCAACTGGGTATTCACACAACTTGACAGATTCACATCAAGAGATTTTACTAAATACCACTCAAAAGCGTTGTCTGCAATCATGGATTTCCAGAAAAACCTCAAATATCTGATGAAAAATAAAAAGCTATTCATACTAGCAAGTATATTATCATTCCTCTCATGGTTTTTAGAACTAGTCAGAGTTTACGTAGTCTTTCTCGCATTCGGTACAAATGTAAGCTTAGGAATGATAGCTGCAGTATTTCTAGTATCAACACTGGTGGGGATAATACCAGCATTACCTGGAGGATTAGGATCAATCGATGGATTAATGATATTATTATACTCTGTTTCAGGTATATCAGCATCAATAAGTACAGCAGCAACAATAATAGAACGAGCAATATCATTATGGATGGTTTTAATACTCGGAATAATCATATTACCATACTTTGGAACAGGAGTACTCGACAAGGTAGAAATGACATAAAATGCACAATCTAATCACCAAATCCCCATTTTTTTTTGCAAATAATTTACTTAAGGAGTTATGTTTAATGAAGAATAATGTTATTATCGAAGACACATATGCAGAAGCATTCGACACCAAAGCAGCACATTTACTGATAACGGCTGCCACAAGACAATTAGCACACACAGCTGCAACAGAAGCAACAGGA
>MUZZ01000049.1 GCA_003266075.1 Methanosphaera sp. rholeuAM74 | reverse complement strand
GGGGTATTCATTTTAGGATAAAAAGTATTTAATATGCTTCCCATCGCTATTAATCAAATCAAAACTCCCATATAATTAATTTAAATTTAACCTAAACGAGAGTTATATACTACTATTAAATGATAAACTTATTCATAGATATGAGAAAGGAGTGATTATGATGTGTGAAGGAAATGAATTAGATTCTACTAATGGAATATCTGATGAAGAACTAACTGAAAGATTTAAAGCATAAGGATTGATCAAGAAATATGGCGAATTAAAGGACTTCCTATTGCTGGATATGATGATGAACTAAATTGCCCTTACATTGAATATCCTGATGGAAAGAGAGAATATGTCAAAGATTACTAATAAGCTTCCAGAATATAATGGTTTTTGCTGAACCTAATGGATTGTGGAAAAACTACTATTACACACATGGCAGATATTATAGGTACATAACATTTAGATGCCTATGATGATATTTGCATGAATGGAATTCTTGAAGAATTAATAAGTATTACTAATGGTAATGTGAATTTTAACAATAATGCCACAATTCCATACTTTTTTAAAAATCCATGGTTTAACTGAGTATATTTGTTTAACATATTTTCTGGATATCTCACCATCATTAACCTTCTAATTCTTTGATTCTGTCTCTTAGTTTTGCTGCTTTTTCAAATTCTAGGTTGTCTGCGGCTTCTCTCATCTGTTGTTTTAGTTCTTCTATTACTTCTTCTACTTCGTCTATTGTGACGTTATCGTATTCTTGTATGTCTTCTGGTATGTTTTCTGTTGTTTTTTCTTTGAGTTTTCTTTTCACGCTTCTTGGTGTGATGTTGTGGTCTTTGTTGTATTGTATCTGTATTTTTCTTCTGCGTTCGGTTATGTCTACTGCGTTTCTTACTGAGTCGGTTATGTCGTCTGCGTATAGTATTACTTCTCCGTCGACGTTTCTTGCTGCTCTTCCTATTGTCTGTATGAGTGATGTCTGTGATCTTAGGAATCCTTCCTTGTCGGCATCTAGTATTGCTACTAGTGACACTTCTGGTAGGTCTAGTCCTTCTCTTAGGAGGTTTACTCCTATTAGGCAGTCAAATTCTCCCCTACGTAGTTGGTCTATTATCTCTGTGCGTTCTAGGGTTGTTATCTCGGAGTGTAGGTATCTTGCTTTTACATCCATTTTTATGTAGTAGTCTGTCAGGTCTTCGGCCATCTTCTTTGTAAGGCTTGTGACTAGTATTCTCTGATTTTTCTCGACTTTCTTTCTTATTTCTCCTAGTAGGTCGTCTACCTGGTTTTTTACTGGCCTTATGATTGGTTTTGGGTCTACTAGTCCTGTTGGTCTGATGATTTGTTCTACCTTGTTTTTGCTTCTTGATAGTTCGTAGCTTGCTGGTGTTGCTGAGACGTAGAGTACCTGGTTTTGTTGTTTCATGAATTCATCAAATCTTAGTGGCCTGTTTTCCTTTGCACTTGGTAGTCTGAAGCCGTACTGTACTAGGTTGTCCTTTCTTGCCCTGTCTCCCTCGTACATTCCCCTTATCTGGGGTACTGTTACGTGTGATTCGTCGATTATTGTGAGGTAGTCCTCTGGGAAGTATCTTAGTAGTGAGTATGGTGTTTCTCCCCATTTTCGTCCGTTCATGTGCATGGAGTAGTTTTCTATTCCTGAGCAGTATCCTATCTCTTGTATCATTTCTATGTCGAACTTGGTTCTCTGTTCTATTCGCTGTGCTTCCACGTATTTGCCTGTTGCCTTGAAAGTGTTCACTCTTTCCTCGAGTTCTTTTAGTATGTTCTGTATTGCTATGTCCTGTTTTTCTCTTGCTATTACGAAGTGTTTTGCTGGGAAGATTATTACTTTTCGTACTTCTTCGATTATCTCTGATTTTAGTGGGTCGGTCTTGTATATTGCGTCTACTTCGTCTCCCCATAATTCTATTCTTATGGAGTAGTTTGCGTTTATTGGGTAGATTTCTATTACGTCTCCCCTGACTCTGAAGTTTCCCCTCTCGAATTCTATGTCGTTTCTGTTGTACTGCATTTCCACTAGTGAGCGTAGTATTTCTTCTCGTGTGATTACCTGTTCCTGTTCTAGTGTTAGTGTGAA
>MUZZ01000107.1 GCA_003266075.1 Methanosphaera sp. rholeuAM74 | reverse complement strand
ATCCTCTCGTCATAACTTGCTGGCTCTGGCTTTTTATCATTATCCAGGTAATTAATACATTCAGTTACAAGCCACGGATTTCCAAGAACGCCACGTCCAATCATCACGGCATCACAGCCTGTCTGAGTTATCATATTCCTGGCATCATAACAGGAGGTAACATCTCCATTTCCAATGACAGGTATGTCTACTGATTGCTTTACATCCCTTATTACAGACCAGTCAGCTGTGCCCTCATATTTTTGTTCTCTGGTACGTGGATGGACACATACGGCTGATGCTCCAGCTTCTTGTACAATACGTGCCATTTCAACGGCATTAATGCAGTGTTCATTCCATCCGCTTCTTATTTTAACGGTAACTGGAATATCCACAGAATCTACAACTGCCTTTACGACTGTATATGCTTTTTCTGGATTTTTAAGAAATGCACTGCCTGCATTTCCATATTCTGCCACTTTACGAACAGGACAACCCATGTTGATGTCGATAATGTCGGCGCAGGTATTTTCTTCAACATATTTGCTGGCTGTTATAAATGCTTGCTTATCTGATCCAAACAACTGCAGTGATACTGGTTTTTCATAATCAGCTATCTGTAGCATTTCACGTGCTTTTTCATTCAATTGAATTATGGACTTTTCGGATATCATTTCTGTTTCGATAAGTCCACAGCCCATTGATTTAATAATGTTCCTAAATGGTTGGTCGCATATTCCACTCATGGGGGCAAGAACTATCTGATTGTCTATATCTACATTACCTATTTTCCATTTCATATTTTGTCACGTCAAAAATTCTAAATTATACTTTTCAATGTTATCCTGTTTATCTTATTATAATATTTATTGCTCAAAAATAATAAAATAGTGGTATTTTTCATAGTAGTCTTGGAATTGTGTGTTGTTAAGTATTTAAGTATAAAATTATATAATATTAATTATATTTCAAGTTCTCCTGTTGTGTAGTTATGAATAAGATAATCAAAAAGTTTTTAGCGATAATATTTATAATCTTGATGATTTGTGTTGCATTCTTTGGTTACACCTATTTTACGGGTCATAGGACCAGTGTTATTGCTCAAACTGATGCTGGGTATGTTACCAAAGAGGTGGATAATTTTTATGAGTCGGATAAGACGATGGTCATTATTACTGGTATTCATCCGAGGGAAACTTTAGCGATAGATCCTGAGATAGAATCTGCAAGACTCTTTGCATTGCGTAATCAGGTTAATATGATTATATATAATGTGACGGTTACACGGGATCCTACTGATTATGCTAAAGGCAGAGCAAATGGTGAAAAATTAGTGGCAGATTATGTTGTACCTGATATTATGAATACTGATGCAAAGGTGGTTATAATTAGTCATTCGCATATTCCTACGTATGGTGAGGGTTATTATGTTGCTACACCTGAAATGGATGATGCATCGGTTAAATTAGCGACGGATATTAAAAATGGTGGTATTAGCTTTAATTATTATCCGAAAACTGGTAATGAGGAATATAATAGTACATCGGCAGTTCTTGTTTCTAAACCGGTGGCACGGGCTGGTTATCCTACATTGGTCTATGAGATTCCGGAGGATATTTCAAGTCAGGAAGCCACACTCAGAACTCAGGATTTGTTGGATAAGTGTTATGAGTTACTGTTTTGATTGGGAATTTGTTTTTTTCAGGCTTGGTTTTTTGAAATTATGCCTGTTTTTAATTTTATATTTTTTTTAAAAAATAGGGGACTAGCTATATTTATTTTTGCATGGATAAGTGATGGATATGAAAA
>MUZZ01000045.1:4926-16220 GCA_003266075.1 Methanosphaera sp. rholeuAM74 | reverse complement strand
CGATAAAAGATTAGAAAAACATACAATAAGCCATACTAGAAATAATAACTAACACACAATTTATAAAACAATGAAAAAAGAGACAAAACTATAACAAAAACAAGAAGCAATAAATAACAAGTAAGTAATCCACTAAAAATAGGATTACATAGAACAAGTGGAAAGAATGAACATGAACAAAAAATATTTGAAGCTAATTTTACTATCCACACTACTAATTGTGTTATTAGGAGTAGTAAGTGCTACAGAAGTATCAGAGGATTCTGTAAGTACGGATAGCAATAGCGAAATAGGGGAATTAGCTACACATACTACGGATACATCGGAAAGTAGTATGGTAGAAGAGCCTAAAGAATTGATTAAAGAAGAAAAGAGCATAAAAAGGGCATCAAAGACTTATAATGTATATGACTCTGACGATTTATACGATGCACTAACTAGTTATGAATATGATACTGTGACAGTTAATATTAAATCAGATATTGAACTCGAGTACTATACCGAAGTAAATTCGTATATAACGAATCTTACAATTAATGGTAATGGTAAAACAATTGATGGACGTAACAGTTACAGATTTTTAGAAATTACATCAGACGATAATTTTGTCACAATAAACAATCTCATAATAGCTAATTGCTTTGCTGGAGACGGTGGAGCAATATATAATTACCATGGTACTTTAACTATCAAAAACTCTAAATTAATTAACAACAATGCCTACGAGGATTACTATGAAAGCTATGGTGGGGCAATCTATAATACTGGAGATTTAACCATCATTAACTCAACACTAAACAACAACACAGTAGAAAGTGAAGAATCAAGCTATGGTGGTGCAATCTACAATAGTGGAGATTTAACCATCATTAACTCTACACTAAATAATAACAAAGCAACTGGGGAGTACATTTTTGATTACTATGATGACGAAGATTATTCTTATTATTTTACAGGATATGGTGGAGCTATTTACAACGACAAAAAATTAACTATGAACAATACAACACTAAACAACAATACTGCAAGTTGTGAAGGAGGAGCAATTTACAATAATGCTAATTTAAGCATAAACAACTCAAACTTCTCGGATAATACTCCAATGTTGAACCTTGATGTCATTAACAATAGATTTAACATTGAAATTGAAGATTACAACGGTCTTGCAATAAGTAACGTGTCATTATATGTTGATAATGTTAATAAAGGAAACTACAAAATAACGGACAACACCATTTACTACAATAAAAGCATACCACAGGGTAACCACACAATAAGCATCAAAACAAGTGATAATAACACGTTAAATATGAATATACGAATAGGAACAATCACCAAAAACGTTACCAACTACACACAATTAGTGAATGCAGTGCAAGAAGCTAGAACAATAACGAATAAATATACTAACTTCACTATAAACTTATTTAGTGGAGATTACAATGCAACTCAAAGTATTACATGGGCAGACACTGACCAAGTAAGAACTCTTAAAATAAATGGTAATGGAAACATATTAGATGGACAGAAATACTGCCAATTCATTACAGTAGACGAGGGATACACTCTCATACTAGAAAACATTACCCTAACAAATTATAATGCTACTGGACACTATGAAGAGTATTATGATGAATACTACGATGAATACTACGAAAACTACGTGGAAGGCTCTGGTGGAGCAATCAACAACAAGGGAACATTGATAATAAGATATTCAACATTAAAGAATAACAGGGCACAAAATGGGGGAGCAATCTACAACTATGTAGGTGACATAACCATTAACAACAGCATACTAAGTGATAACTCTGCAGATGTTGGTGGAGCAGTATACAATTTGCGTGGTAACATGTCAATCAACAACTCCACACTAAACAACAACAACGCAAGATATGGATCAGCAATATATAATAATGCCAATATAACTATGAATAACACTAACTTAACAGATAATGAAGAAATGTTAAGTCTCATCATAAATAACAATAACGAATACGATATAGAGATAGAAGACTACAACGGTCTTTTGATAAGTAACGTGTCATTATACATCGATAACGTTTACAAAGGTGACTATAACATTAAAGATGACAGATTAAACTACAATAAGAGTATACCTCAGGGTAACCATACAATTAGCCTCAGATTAGACAACAATAACACACTAAACATTAAGACGTTCATAGGAACAATCACCAAAAACGTTACCAACTACACACAGTTAGTAGAAGCAGTAGAAGAAGCTAAGAAAGTTAAATCAACGGAGTATGAGATAAACTTACTTGCTGGAGACTACAATGCAACTCAAACTATTACATGGGCAAACACGAAACAAGTAAAAACTCTCAAAATAAATGGTAACAAGAACACTCTAAACGGACAAAACAAATACCAATTCATAAAGGTAAACGAGGGATACACACTCATACTAGAGAACATGACCATAACCAGTTATAATGCTACTGGACACTATGAAGAGTATTATGATGACTACTACGAGGACTACTACGAGGGATACATAGAAGGCTATGGTGGAGCAATCAACAACAATGGAACACTGATAATAACCTATTCAACACTAAAAAACAACAGGGCAACATATGGAGGGGCAATCTACAATAATGCTACAATTACTATGACAAACACCACATTAGAAGACAATACGGCAGAATCAGGGGGAGCAATATGCAACAATGGAACATTAAACATTACCAAGTCAACACTAAAATACAACACAGCACGAAATGACGAAGCAAGCTACGCAGGAGCAATCTACAACAACGGAGAAATAACAATCAATAATTCAACACTAAACTATAACAAAGCATATAACGATGATTATTCTCATGATAGTTATGGTGGAGCAGTATACAATAAAGGAAATTTAACAATCATAAATTCTACAATGAACAACAATGAAGTATCAAGTGAAGAAGACAGTTACGCAGGAGCAATCTACAATAGTGGAAAACTAAGTATCAGCAAGTCAACACTAAACAACAACAGCGTAGCAGGAGATAATTCTGGTTACGCAGGAGCAATCTACAATAGTGGAGAATTAAGTATTAACAATTCAACATTAAAAAATAACTATGCATATGGTGGATATGATGATAGTTGTGGTGGAGCAGTATGCAATAATGGAACATTAACCATTACAAAGTCAACACTAAACAACAACACTGCAGAAAGTGAAGAACACAGTTATGGAGGAGCATTATGCAATTATGGAGAATTAACCCTCAACAACTCAACATTAAGCAATAACAAGGCATCTTCTGAAAACTATTATGATACTTATGGAGGAGCAGTATACAACAATGGTGTTATAAACACAACTAACACTACACTAAACAACAACACAGCATCAGATGGTGGGGCAATATATAACAATGATAAACTAACCATAACCAATAGCACACTAAACAAAAATAGTGCTGTGGGATACTATGATGATTATGATGAATATTTTACGCCAGGACTTGGTGGAGCAATCTACAACAAGAAATCTTTAACCATAACTAATTCAACATTAAACAACAACGCGGCAACAAGTGGAGCGGTTATCTACAACCACTACGCTAATTTAACAATAAACAAATCCACATTAAACAACAATAGTGCAACAGATGATGGTGGAGCAATCTACAGCTACTATACTAATTCAACTATAACAAACTCTATCCTACAGAATAACAAGGCAACTGATGATGGTGGAGCAGTCAATACTAATTATGGCACATTAAAGATAACCAAATCAACAATAAAAGAGAACAACGCATCAGATGGTGGAGCTATCTACAACTACTATAGTAACATGACAATAAATTACTCCACACTAAACAACAACAAAGCAAAATGGTACGGAGGAGCAGTCGACAACAATGGAAACTTAAGCATCAACAACTCCACATTAAACTACAATGAAGCAACACATGGTGGAGCAATAGACAGTAGCACTAACATAACCGTGAAAAATTCCAACTTCACAGATAACAATCCAATGCTAAATTTCATAATTAACAATGACGTATACGATATTGGAATACTAGACTACAATGGTCTTTCAATAAATAATGCTTCATTATACATAGATAATGTTTACAAGGGTAATTATAACATCAAAAACAATAGACTTAACTACAACAAAACAATAGCCAAGGGCAACCACATAATAACACTAACAATAGACAACAACACTACGTTAAACATGAACATGACCATAGGAACTATCACAAAGAATGTATCCAGCTATACACAATTAGTTAATGCCGTTCAAGAAGCTAAGAAAACAAACGCTATTAACTATACCATAAACTTATTACCTGGAAACTATACTGCAAACCAGAATATTATTTGGGGAAATTCAAAACTAATTAAAACACTGAAAATAAATGGTAACAATAACACGTTAAACGGACAAAACACGTATAACTTCATAACAGTAGATAATGGATACACGCTCACACTAGAAAACATGACACTAACCAACTATACGAGTTCTGGACGTGATTATGATGACTATACTAACTACGATGACAATGAAGACTATGAGGACTACGATGACTATGATGACTATGATGACTATGATGACTATTATGACTATGAAACGGAAAGCTTTGATGGGGCAATCAACAACAACGGAAACCTAACAATAGCCAATTCAATACTAAAAAACAATAATCTATCAGAGAGTTATGCTGTAGTAGTATACAACGATGCAACATTGACTATCATCAACTCAACAATAAACAAGAACACCGCAAAAAATGCTGGAGTAATACATAATACTGGTACATTAACCATAACTAACACCACACTAAACAACAACACGGCAGACAATGGTGGAACAGTCTACAACAACGGAAACCTAACTATCAAAAACTCCACCCTAAACAACAACAAAGCCGAATATGGCGGAGCAATCTACAATAACAGAACAATTACCTTGACTAAGTCAACGCTAAACAACAATACAGCAAGAGATGGAGGAGCTATCTACAACTGTAAACAGGACATAACCATAACAAACTCTACGCTAAACAACAACAAGGCATATACTAAGAACTATACTAGCTATGGAGGAGCAATCTACAACAATCAAGGATATTTAACACTTGCTAATTCAACATTAAACAAGAACACAGCAACTAGTGGAGGAGCAATCTACAATAGAGAATACCTTGCTAACTTAATAAACTGTACATTAACTAATAATAAAGCAGATACAAATGGTGGAGCAGTTACTAATAGCGATGGTACATTAACCATGACCAAATCCACACTAAACAACAATACTGCAAAAAGTGGTGGAGCAGTCTACAACGATTATGGCAATTTAACCATAACCAGCACTAACCTAAATAACAACAAGGCAACAAGTGGAGGAGCAATCTACAACAACTGTAACCTAAGCATAACCCAATCCACCCTAAACAACAACAACGCAACAACTGGAGGAGCAATCTACAACAACTGTAACCTAAGCATAACCCAATCCACCCTAAACAACAACAACGCAACACGTGGTGGAGCAATCTACAACAACTGTAACCTAAGCATAACCAAATCAATTCTTAACAACAACACGGCTGTAAACGGTGGGGCAATCTACAATGATTATTCAGGTAACTTGGTTATCGAAAATAATACATTGAATAATCTTGTCAACATAGAAAACAATACATTCTACAACAATAAAGCTAAGAATGGTGCAACAATATATGTTCATGACTCCATTAATAAGTTTATAAGGTCAATACCAACATGGATAGAAGGATATTCTGTAACTAATTACAACATATTCATTTACACCGCATGGGATTCATATGGTAATGGTATAGCTGGATATTATCCAACCAGATGGGTAGAAGCACATTATGAATATGACTATGTGACACTTACTAGTATCGCACAACCACACCTTATCATCGAACAGAACATTTTCAAAGAAAACAAGGCAAACAGTACTGGAAAAGCTATAATAAACAAGTGTAATGCAAGTATCATAGACAACGTCAATGATGACAAGTCCAAGTACAGTTCAACCATATACACTAATGGTACAAATGTACTTATCTTAGAGAACACATTCGATGATGGAATGAAAAGTACACAAATCACAATATCATCTGATAATACTAAAGTATACGTTAATGATGAGATTAAATTTACGTTCACATTAAAAGACCAAAATAATAAAACAATACCAAACGAAAAAATCATATCAAACATCAACGGAAAAAATTATACACTAACTACCAATGCTAATGGTACAGCAATCCAGAAATATAAATCCACCACTAGTGGCAATCTAATAGTCAATGCAATGTATAATGGAAGTGCATTATATTATTCATCAACAGCAAACATGACTATCAAAGTAAACAAGATTAACACAAAAATCACACTCAAAGCATCTAATACGACACCAACAGTAAACAGTAAAGTAAACATCACGGCAACACTAACTGATGCCAACAACAAGAAGCTATCCAACCAGAAACTCACTCTTAATGTTAACGGTAAAACATACAACCTAACAACAAACACTAATGGAGTAGCAACACAAACCTACACACCAACAAGTAGTGGAAAACAGAAGATAACAGCAACATATAATGGAAACTCACAGTACAACCCATCCAACACGACAACAAACATCACAGCTAAGAAGATAAACACGAAACTCACACTCAAAGCATCTAATACGACGCCAACGGTAAATGATACTATCATAATAACAGCTACACTAACTGATGCCGACAACAAGAAACTGGCAAACCAAAGCATCATAATAAACGTTGAAAACAAGAATTACACTCTAAAGACAAATGCTACTGGTCAGGTTTCACAAAAACATAAGCTAACCAAAGTAGCAAATACAACTATTACAGCTAAATATAATGGAAATACTGTCTATAATGCCTCCACCAATTCAACTAAGATTACTGTACGTAACAAAACACAAGCAAATACTAAGATTAACACTAAACTAACACTGCGAGCATCAAACACAACACCGATTGTTAATACTCCGATGAACATCACGGCAACTCTGATGGATGTTAATAATAAAGTATTAACCAACCAGAACATTACATTAAAGGTTAACTCTGAAAGTTATAACCTTAAAACCAATAGTAAAGGTGTGGCAATACTGAACTATACTCCGACAAAAACTGGAACACATACTATTACAGCCACATACAAACAAACAAGTTCATACAAGAATTCAACCGCAACTACGACTATTAATGTGAAAAACAAGATTAATACGAAGATAACGGTATCCACGGTGTATGGTGTCATAGGTAATCCTATGACTTTAACTGCTAAAGTTACAGATTCCAGTAATAAAGCCGTTGTTAATGGTTATGTGATTTTCAAGCTTAACCAGATTACAATCAAGGACAATAAGAAGCTCACAGGATCTGATAATGCCTTGAAAGTATATGTGGCTAATGGTGTGGCAAGTGTTAATGTGACGGCAGACCTTAACATGAGGTATGCTCAGAACCTTACGGCAGTCTACTCTGGTTCAAGCATTTATAATGCTTCTCGTAGTAATAATGCTAAGGCACAGATAAGCCAGAGAAACGCATCCATAGTAGTCAGTAGTAATGTTAAAACCATTAAACAAGGACAGACTTTGACGCTTACTGCGAGAGTATATGATACTACTGGCGGCAAACGCAGTTCTAAGCTGATTCCATTCGAGGATGAGTTCGTCTACTTCAAAGTCAATGGTATTACACTGAAAGATTCCAAGGGTAATATGCAGAAAGTTAAGCTAGTAAACGGTGTAGCAACTATTAACTACACTATTCCACTAGGACTTTCTGGTGTGACAGATGGTAAGACTTTCAATGTTAAAAACCACACAATACTAGCAGGATACTACAACAAGAACTACCAGGCTGAGGTAAGAAACACTTCCTACTTCCAAGTAGAAAGGTCAAACATTACCATAACAATCACTAATGCAACAGTAAACAAGTATACTAATAAACTTTCATTAACAGCCGTTATCAAGGACTACCTTGGTAACAAGGTCTTAGGTCCGAATAAGTGTGTGGTTAAGGTTAATGGTGCTACACTTAAAAGCAATGATAAGCCTATATACTACTACGCATCCAATGGTGTGCTTAGCTTGGAAAACATCAGTATTCCATCCTACAATAAGTACACTAGTATAGAAATTGTTACACAGGACAGGCTCTCATATAAGAGCCAACGTAACACGACTACGAAGATTAACGTGGTTTCACAGAAATGGGTGGAAGGTCACTATGAAGGTGGATCCGTATTATATGGTATTGAATACGTCTATTCATCTGATGGATTGTTAATGGTGGACGGTGATGGTAACCCTGTAACTCGTACAGTTACTAAACGTGTTGGAGGAACTTGGGTGCCAGGACACTATGAAGACGTATGATTCTAGTGTAAGATCTTTGCATGAATAATATTTATTACTTACAAAAGGAGTCGACTTGATGAGGATTATGGACTTCAGATTCATGTGAATTGATTAAACGAAGCATCCAACCATTCTTCACCCCCCCTTTGACTTATATTATTTTTTTTATGTTTATCTTGATTATTAGAATACACTACCCCAAGATAATACATCTTTAGATTAAAGAATAACCATCAACTTGAAAAGAATTGATTGGAAAAAATAGAATTATAGTCCACTAATTTCTCCAAAGAAAATCTTAAACACGACAAATGAAGGCAAAACTATAATAAAAATAAGAAACAAAAGATAGGAAATAAGTAGTCATGTGAATACATGATTACATGAAACAATTATGGAATGAGGACAAATATGAAATATAGGAATTTGAAAGTAATTATTGCTACTGCACTTCTATTTGCGTTAGTGGCAGCTGCAAGTGCCACATCAGTATCTGATGACGCTTTGAATGCTGTTGATACCGGTGAACTGGTAGAGAAAGCTCCGGCTGTCTCTGATAATATGCAAAGTAGTGTAACAGAGCAATCGAAAGTGGTAAAGAAAGAAGAAAAGAAGATTAAGAGTGCATCTGTGACTTATGATGTGGATGACTTTGACACATTACACGATGCTTTGACTAGTGATGAATTTGACGACGTGACAGTAAACATTAACTCAGACATTACATTATCTAATAATACGACTGTCAGCAATTTAATCAGGCAACTGACTATCAACGGTAATGGGAAAAGTGTTAACGGTAATGATGCTAACCAATTCCTAGAGATTGCAGAAAACAGTAATGTAACAATCAATGATATTGAAGTCACTAATTGTTATTATGATTATTCATGGTTTGGTGGGGGTGCCATATACAATAAGGGATTCCTAACAATATCCAACTCATCATTTAAGAATAATTATGCAATGTATGGTGGTGCAATCTATAATTACCTTAATAATCTCACCGTTATGGATACATTGTTTGCTGGTAACCGTGCTGGTGATGATGGAGCAGCAATATATAGTGTTGGTGGTCTTACAATCACAACATCAACTTTCAAAGACAATGAAGCTGTTGAAAGTGGTGGAGCAGTACTTACAGAGAGTGGTAACATTATCATCAGCCAATCCACGTTTACAAACAACTCTGCAATGCATGGCGGAGCTATTGATAACTATGGCCGTCTAGTATTAGCTGACAGCACATTATATGACAATAATGCTGTGGGTGACTGGAGTACCGGTGGGTCAGTTTACAACCATGACAACATGACCATAATAAACTCCACTATAAGCAACTCCTCGGCTACCAAGTGTGGTGGTGCAGTCTATAACGTTATAGGTTCTCTTAGGATGACTGACTCCATTTTATCCTCTAACACGGCAGAAAGTGGTGGAGCAGTATACAATTGGATGGGCTGTTTAAGCCTTGAAGACAACGTCTTCAATGAAAACTCTGCCATTGATGGTGGAGGTATGGTGTTGAATGGTAGCACTAACAACATATCTAACAACACATTCACAGGCAATCAAGCTTTAAATGGTGGGGCTATTCTGGCATTTAACGAAAACAACCTCTTATATGCCAACACGTTCACATTAAATTATGCGGCAAGTGGTGGTGCAGTAAACAATAAGGGTACACTAACTGTAGCCAACTCAACATTAATGAATAACACTGCATCAGATGGTGGAGCAGTCCATAATTCAGGTAATTTAACTATTACAGAGTCCTCACTATGCAACAACACGGTAAATTATAATGGGGCAGCTGCATACAACACTTACGAGAGCAATCTAACCATTACATGCAGTACACTAGACAACAATTCCGCATATTATGGGGCCGCTGTCTACAACGATGGTAGTACAAGCATAACTGATTCTCAACTAGAGACTAACACGGCATATGCTGGTGGAGCCTTATACAACAAGTATGGTACTTTAATCATCGAAAACAGCACCCTTAATTATAATAACGCTACCGGCCTTTATGGTGGAGCAGTAGAAAACGATGAGGGAAGACTTACCATTACCGGCAGTACACTAAACAATAACTCGGCATATAATGGGGCTGCTGTATGCAACGAAAACGCTAATTCAACCATAACTAACTCTACACTAACAAATAACAGGGCACAGCGACATGGTGGAGCAATATACGACAAATATAGTGATACAAGCATTGATGGGTGTACAATAAACTATAACAGGGCAGAAAATGATGGTGGAGCGATATACAACCATCGCAGCAATTCAACCATCAGCAACTCCACCCTAAAGACTAACACTGCGATAAATAACGGTGGAGCTGCCTACAATAATGGTAATTTGACAATCAACAGCAGCCAATTGAGTGGTAATCATGCTATAAGCTATGGAACAGTAACCCCTACCTGGGAAAGATTTTGTGGTGGAGCAATAAGAAATCACGGCAATTTAATCCTCAACAACAGCATAGTAGCCGATAACAGGGCAGACTATGATGGTGGAGCCGTCTACAACTGGTATGACTGTACGTTATCCATAATAAACACTACCCTAAGAAACAATAGTGCAGAGAATACTGGTGGAGCAATAAGAAACTGTGGTAACACAACCCTCGACGACAGCATACTCGACTTCAACAGGGCATTTTATAGTGGAGGAGCAATATTCCATGGTCATGCCACTGATGATCCGATTTATCTGGGCATCAACAACTGCATTATATCCAACAACACGGCAGGAGAAGATGGTGGAGCAGTATGCAGTTGGCCTGAGACTACAATGAACATGACAAACACCATATTAAGCTATAACAGGGGAGATTATGGAGGAGCAATAT
>MUZZ01000045.1:3077-4880 GCA_003266075.1 Methanosphaera sp. rholeuAM74 | reverse complement strand
GTATCAGTATATAGTGGAACAATATACACTAGTGGACAGAACGTAAGCATAACCCGTAACACATTCGATGACGGAATAATGTACACGGCAATCACCATCAATACAAACAACCCAGAGCCATTCGTAAACGACAAAATCAGGATAACATACACATTAAAAGAACTATCCAACAAGACGATTGCTAATAAAAGCATCACAACAACAATAGACGACGTAACCTACAACCTGACCACAAACTCTAATGGAATAGCAACACAGATTTACACTCCAACAGTAAATGGAACATACGAAATAACTGCCACCTATGATGGAAACACGGAATACAACAGGACAACAACATCCATGAACATCACAGTCAACAAAAGAGATACAGCGATAACATTAACTGATATACCTGACGTCGAATACAGAGACATCATAACAATAAGTGGAAGATTCACCAGAAGCACGGGTGAAGCAATCAAGAACGCTACAATAATCATCACCGTTAACGGCGTAAAATACTATGCTAAAACGGACATCAATGGAAAGTATATTATAAACTATACTGCAACTAAGGTGGGAACAAACAATGTGACAGTAGCCTTCAACGCAAACCGGGCATACAACAATGTAAGCTTATCCAAGACATTCCTAGTTGCTAAAAAGGACACGGCTATAACTATCAACAACATACCAGACACAGAATACTCCGACAAGATAACTGTAACTGGAAGATTCACGAGAAACACGGGAGAAGCAGTAAACAACGCAGCAATAACCCTCACGATAAATGGTGCGAAGTATAATGCAAAAACAGACTCAAATGGAAACTACGCACTAAACTATACAGTGACCAAAGTCGGCAAAAACAACGTTACAGCAAGCTTTGGTGGAAACACTGTATACAATAGTGTGAACACGACTAGAAGATTTACCGTCAACAAGAAAGACACTATTATAACACTAAACTACATCCCAGACACAGAATACTCCGAAAAGATAACCATAAGCGGAAAATTCACAAGAAACACCGGGGAATCCCTCACCAATGCAACAATAACCCTAACAGTTAATGGCGTAAAATACGCTGCCAAAACAGGTGCAAACGGAAAATATGCAATAAACTATACTGCTACTAAAGTAGGAACAAACAATGTGACAGCAAGCTTTGCTGGAAACACGGTATACAATATTGCAGATACGTCTAAGACATTCACGGTAAGTAAAAAGGACACAATACTAACACTTAACTACATCCCAGACGCAGAATACTCCGACAAGATAACTATAAGCGGTAAATTCACGAGAAACACTGGGGAAGCCCTCACCAATGCAACAATAACCCTAACTGTAAATGGTATAAAATACACGACAAAGACAGATGCAAATGGAGTCTATGCACTTAATTACACGGCAACTAAGGTGGGAACAAACAATGTGACAGCAAGCTTTGGTGGAAACTCAGCATACAACAATGCAAATGTGTCTAAGACATTCACAGTCGACAAGAAATACACAAAAATAACACTAGATGACATCACAGCCACACAGTACTCCGACAGAATAACAATAACAGGAAAACTCACAAGAAGCAGTGGAGAAGCACTCGCAAATGCAACGATTGTCCTGATGATTAATAACGTGAAATATACCGCAAAAACAGGTGCAAATGGAGTCTATGCACTTAATTACACGGCAACCAAGATAGGAACAAATAATATCACGGCAACATTCAACGCAAACTCTGTATACAATGGTGCAACCACATTTAAAACATTCACAGTAGACAAGAAAGACACAAAAATAACCATGAACAGCATA
>MUZZ01000045.1:0-2991 GCA_003266075.1 Methanosphaera sp. rholeuAM74 | reverse complement strand
CATTCAATGGTAACTCTGTGTACAATAATGCGACTGTTAGCAGAACGTTCACGGTTACAGTCTAGACTAAAACATCTCTTTGTAGAATAATAAACTTCATAATCACCATAAAGTTAACATGGTATAGTAACACTTAACCCCTCCTCCCCCATTTTTATGAATATTTTCAAACAAGATATTATCTAGTTTTAAATGATGAATAACACTTCATGTATTCTTTGTATGCAATTGGGAATCTAATTAATTAACTAAAACTGTTTATTCATTATACATACCTAATATCTATAAAAACATGATATTGACATGAAAATAAATAAGAAAAAAGTATTAGAATAATTTAAAAAAAAATAGACTATCTTCGCTCCCTAAAAATTTAAAACCAGCCCAAATTTTGACAAAAACAAACAACCAAGATTTAGAAAACAACAAACATCGTATAATTTATCAAAATAATAAATTAAAAGCAAAACTATAATAAAAAGATAATCCCATAAATAATAAACAAGTAATCATGAAAAAGCATGATTACACAAAATACTGGAAAGAATGAAGATGAAAAACAAGTATTTGAAATTAATTTTAATAGCCACACTACTAATAACATTAGTTGGACTAACAAGTGCTACAGAAGTATCCGATGATACTATAAGTACTGATAATGATAGTGAAATAGTACAAGAAGCACCGACAACTACTGACACAATACAAAGTAGTGTAGCAGAACAATCAAAACATGTACAAAAAGAAGAAAAAAGGATTAAAAGAACTTCCAAGACCTATGACGTAGATGACTTTGACACACTACATAACGCACTCACTAGTAATGAATTTGATGCAGTGACACTAAACATTAACTCAGACATTAACTTAACTGGCAACACAATTTTAAACAATCTAATCACACAACTCACAATCAACGGTAATGGAAAAACATTGAACGGTAATGATGCCACCCATTTCCTAGAAATAGGAGAAAACAGCACAGTTAATATCAAAGATATTGAATTCAGAAATAGCAATAGTAATAATTCATGGCTTATGGGGGGTGTCATATACAATGGTGGATTCCTAATAATATCCAACTCATCATTTAATAATAACTATGCAAATTATGGTGGTGTTATCTATAATCAAGGCAATCTAACTATCACAAACTGTACATTAAATAACAACAACGCAAATAATAGTGGAGGAGCAATATACAATAATGGTAACTTAACCATTACTGATAGTACCCTAAACAACAACAATGCAAGTAATGGAGGAGCAATATCTAATTCTGATAACTTAATCATAACTAACAGTATAATAAACGACAACACAGCATCAAAGGGAGGAGCAATCTATACTTCCGAAAAGTTAGACATTTACAACACAACACTAAACAACAACAACGTAAACAATACTGGGGGAGCAATATACAATTACCATGGTAACATAACCAGTACTGATAGTACCCTAAACAACAACACAGCATCAAAGGGAGGAGCAATCTACAACTCCAATTCTGATTTAACCATCGACAACACAACACTAAACTATAACTACGCAAATAGTGGAGGAGCAATATACAATGATTATGGTAACATAACCATTACTGATAGTACCCTAAACAATAACAATGCAAGTAATGGAGGAGCAATCTACCTCTTTTTCAAAAAGTTAAACATTTACAACACAACACTAAACAACAACAACGCAAATACTGGGGGAGCAATAAACAATTACCATTGTAACATAAACATTACTGATAGTACCCTAAACAACAACAATGCAAGTAATGGAGGAGCAATATCTAACTCTGATAACTTAACAATAACTAACAGTATAATAAACGACAACACAGCATCAAATGGAGGAGCAATCTATACTTCCAAAAAGTTAGACATTTACAACACAACACTAAACAACAACAACGTAAACAATACTGGGGGAGCAATAAGAAATAATATTGGTAATTTAACAATTACTAATTGTACATTAAACAATAATTATGCAGATTTTAGTGCAGGAGGATTATTCAATCATGCTGGTAATATTACAATTAACAACAGCATATTTAATAACAATACTGGAAATGGAATAGGATGGATTAATTCTGGAGGAGCAATAAGAAATAATGGTAATTTAACCATCAACAACAGCATATTCAGCAATAACAAAGCAGATTATGATGGAGGAGCAATATGCAATGGGGATGGTTATAAGTTAGTCATATTAAACTGTAGCTTATACAATAATACTGCAGAAATTACTGGGGGAGCAATAAAAAACTTTGGTAATTTAACCATCAACAACACAATACTCAACAATAACACAGTAGATTATGATGGAGGAGCAATATATAACGGTCCTTTTAAAAATAAGTTCACTTATTTAACCATCAATAACTGTACATTAAACAATAACATTGCAAAAGACAATGGAGGAGCAATATACAACGACTATGCGAACTTAACTATCAACAACTCCGTGATAAACAACAACACAGCAAAAAATAATGGAGGAGCGATAAGAAGTAATGCTAACTTAACCATCAATAACACCATACTCAACAATAACAATGTAAATCAGGATGGAGGAGCAATATACAATGATAATGGTTATGAGTTAGTCATATTAAACTGTAGCTTATGCAATAATACTGCACTAAATACTGGGGGAGCAATAAAAAACCTTGGTAATTTAACCATCAACAACACCATACTCAACACCAATAACGCAGATTCTGATGGAGGAGCAATACACAACGAATATGCAAACTTAACTATCAACAACTCCATGCTAAACAACAACACATCAAACAAATATGGAGGAGCAATAACTAATGAAGGTAATTTAACCATCAACAACACCATACTCAACACCAATAACGCAGATTATGGTGGAGGAGCAATATACAATCTGGTTAATCGTAAGTTACTCATATTAAACTGTAGCTTATACAATAATACTTCACCAAATAGTGGGGGAGCAATAAAAAACCTTGGT
>MUZZ01000179.1:3682-3928 GCA_003266075.1 Methanosphaera sp. rholeuAM74 | reverse complement strand
ATTGTGACCGTAAGATTAGACCTATTCAATGCAGAACTTTCCCATTAATACCACACATATCTAGAGATGGCAAACTGCACCTAATATTTGATGAAAACGAGTTTCCATATGATTGTCCGATCATCACAGAAGATATTGGGCTAAATTCTGATTTTATAATGGTTAACTATGATGTGTGGAGTATCCTGATAAAAAATCCTTTAGTTTATGATTTAATAGAGTTTGATTCCAGAAGAAGGGATAATA
>MUZZ01000179.1:2466-3608 GCA_003266075.1 Methanosphaera sp. rholeuAM74 | reverse complement strand
TCATCTATTCTACCAGACCTGTCGGCTTTGACATCGTTTTCCATTTTCATTGCTTCGAGTACTGCGACTACGTCTCCTTCTTCGACTGTGTCACCTACTTTTACCTTGAGTGTGATTATCATACCCTGCATTACTGAGCATAGAGCATCCTCTAAGGATGGCTTGACATTGCCATCTGGTTCCATTTCTATGTATCCTGTTGGAAGCACTTTAACGTTGAATGTTTCTCCATCTACTTCTACATCGTAGGATGTTGGAATGTTTGTCGATGTGAAGTTAGTTTTAGGTTCTGGTATTTCCTCTGCTACTGCTTCACCTTTGAGGAATTTCTCCGCTATTTTTGGGTACAAAGCATATGTTAGCACATCTTCTTCTTTCTTACATATTCCTTCTTCTTCAACATATTTACGTGCTTTTTCAAGTTCTGGTTCTAGTAAATCTGCTGGTCTGCAGGTTATAGGTTTTTCATCACCATTAGCCTTCTTGTATACTTCTTGGTTTATTTCTGCTGGTGCTCTTCCATATGAACCTTTGAGGTATTCTTTTACCTCTTTTGTGATGTTTTTGTATCTTTCACCAGTCAAAATATTCATTACTGCTTGTACACCCACTATTTGGCTTGTTGGCGTTACTAATGGAGGATATCCTAAGTCTTTTCTTACGTTAGGTATTTCGTCTAGAACATCATCGTATCTGTCTATTGCATTTTGTTGTTTGAGTTGTGATACAAGGTTTGACAACATACCCCCTGGTACTTGATAACTTAACACATCTGCATCTACTTTTGATGCTAGTGGATCTAATAATCCTTTATATTTCTCATATAGTGTTGCAAAGTATTCCCTTATAGGTGATAGTAGTGCTAAATCTATTCCAGAATCGTATGGAGTGTTTTGTAGTGATGCAACGACACTTTCTGTTGGTGGCTGTGATGTTCCACCAGAAAATGGTGATATAGCCGTGTCGAGCATATCCACTCCAGCTTCTACTGCTGCCTGGTAACTCATTAATGTCATACCACTCGTACAGTGACTGTGTAAGTTCACTTCCAAGTCTGTTTCTTCTTTGAGTGCTGTTACTAAGTCACGAGCCATTGTTGGTGATATTAATCCTGCCATGTCTTTTATGGTTATTGCATCACA
>MUZZ01000179.1:266-2356 GCA_003266075.1 Methanosphaera sp. rholeuAM74 | reverse complement strand
CTTAACAGCATTTGTAGTGGTGTTTTTGTTACGTGTTCTTTAAATGTTCTCAATCTTTCCCATGGGTCTTCGTTCAAGAATCGTATACAGGAATCAAATGTAGCTCCACCCCATGCTTCTAGAGAAAAGTATCCTACTTTATCCATATCTTCTATGATTGGCACCATATCCTCGGTACGCATTCTAGTAGCAATTAGTGATTGATGAGCATCTCGCAGAGCTGTTTCAATAATTTTTACTTTCGCCAATTATGACACCTACCGTTATATTCATTTTCTGTTAATTAAATAATTTTATAAAAAAACTCTTTCTATAGTTTGTAATCCATAATATTATATTCTATATTTAATCTTTGTTAAACATCATATTTAAATGATGGTATAGGATAATTAAAAGTTAAGTATAAATGAGTATTACATCTTTAAATTAAAATCAAAAAGAGTAATTATTCCCGATTGCTTGAGTTGAGAATGAATGAAAATAAAAATATATCTAAAAAAAGTGAATAAATAATATTGGTGTTATATTACTTATTTTAACCTTTTACCAGTTACTGGTTTTTTGTTCTGCCAACTGTATCTTCTTAATCTTCTAGATCTTCCGAATCCACAAGAAGCACAGAATTTCTTATTTGGGTTGTACGCATTCCTACCACATCTCCTACATCTGATATGGTTTTTCTTGTTACGTTTACCAAATGATGGTGTTCCTTTCACTAAAATTCCTCCCATAAATTCTTTATTAAATAGACTTATAAGTTTATAATCGCTTCCAAAAAAGGTAAAAAAGAGAGAATAGAACGTTCTATTCTAATTAATATAAATCACTATTATTATCAACTAAAAATAATATGTTGACATTTACTCTTCTAATTAAGACATAACGAATCAGGCGATTCTTTGTCTTTTAAAAAAATTATCCTGGTGATATATATACTATATTGTCTCCACGTACCAGAACTACTCCTAGTCTACGTGTTGATTCGCCATCTTCTAGTTCTTCTGCATCATTAAGTACTAAATTCATGTGCATATCAAAACTTTCTAATGCACCTCTAAATTCTTTTCCACCTTTAAGTTTAATAAGTACTTGAGAATTCAATGCTTTACCTAATGCATCTAATGGTCTAGATGAATTATTATTTTTTTGGTCATTCATTATTTAATCACCGTGTCTAAGATATATAGTACTTATTATGTTTAAGATAATATTTAAATGTATCTACAAGTATTTAGTTCATCACATTCAATACAATTTTAATGAGTAAGAGCGATATCCTAAAAACATTTACGAATAGAATCAGATTATAAAGACGTTGAAAATATTCAAAGATGATATAAGAATGCTAAAAACGTCTGCATAGACATTCCCGAGTAAATTATCGATTATAACCTGATTGAAGCAAAAAGGATATCCATACGATAATGAGATAATTGAAACATTATATATAACATAGTTTAACATAATTAGTATACAACTGGAGTGAAAAATAATTGAAAATCAAAAAACGAAATTTTCTCAAAAACAAGAAAATAAAAGAAATAAAAAAAGAATTAGGAAACTATGAAGACATAATACCTAAAAAAGCTAATGTTGAACTTCTAGAGATAGAAAACCTACCTAACATCATATTAGTTAATGGAAAAGCACTACTCCTACAAGTTGACGGTAAAACAATACCTACATTAAAGGCTGTGCTTGAACTGGCTATAGAAGAGAAATATGCTACAGTTGATATGGGTGCAATCAACTTCGTCATTAAAGGAGCAGACATAATGTCACCAGGCATAGTTGATGCTGATAAGAGCATAAAAGAAGATGAAACCATTATCATAATAGAGGAAAGTCATAATAAACCTTTAGCAATAGGAACAAGTCTAATCAGTGGAGAAGAAATGGTTAAAAACAACAAGGGGAAAGCAGTTAAAAACCTGCACTACGTCGGAGACCCAATCTGGGAACTAGACTTATAGGAGAGGAAGTATTTTGGGTGATGAAATAAAGTTAAAATATGAATCAGGAAATATTCTATCAGCGAAAGTTCATAAAATCGGTATCATAGCCCTAGGTTCACATAGAGAAAACCATGG
>MUZZ01000179.1:0-203 GCA_003266075.1 Methanosphaera sp. rholeuAM74 | reverse complement strand
TACTGCTAAAAACTCGTTAGAACTCGAAAGCATCATAATTGTTAACGGACATGGTGGAAACAACATATTACTTGATTCAATTAGTAGAATAGAAGAAGAAACTGGACTTAAAATACTTTTTAACAACTCCATAATAGAAGATGAAGGTCCACACGCATGTACTGGCGAACTATCCATGGGAGCATTCATTGGAATAACAGACG
>MUZZ01000184.1:16043-16306 GCA_003266075.1 Methanosphaera sp. rholeuAM74 | reverse complement strand
TCATGGATTGTTAATGAGTTAAGAAATAATAATGAAATTAATATTGTGACTGACCAAATTAATTCCCCTACTCTTGCAGATAATGCTGCTGATGCAATGTTTGAGATTGCCTTGCAGGATAAGAATGGTGTTTATCATACTGCTGGTAATGATGAGATTAGTCGTTATGATTTCACTTGTCTTGTTGCAGAGGTGTTTAATCTTGACGTGGACTTGATTAACCCTATTACTAGTGATCAGTTTGTACAAAAAGCTCCTAGACC
>MUZZ01000184.1:14321-15930 GCA_003266075.1 Methanosphaera sp. rholeuAM74 | reverse complement strand
GGGGTGGTCGAGCGGTCAAAGGCGCTAGGTTGAGGGCCTAGTGAGGTAGTCTCTTCGCGGGTTCGATTCCCGTCCCCCGCACTTATGTATTTTCTATTTTTATAATAATTCTTAGTTTTTCACTGTTTTTCAAATCATTGATTAGTTCTGTTTTTAAATCCTTTGCAGCTTTATCTGCATTTATCATTAATGTCCTATCACATGTGAACGTGCTTTTTCTTATTACCATGTCTGATGGGTGTGTCAATGTTAGTTTTGATGAGCCTTCACCAGTTATTGTGTCGGTTGCATGGGCTGTTTTAAGTATTATTGTTATTTTTGTCTTGTCTGTTCTTATTTTTTCCTTCATTTCTTCTGGTATATCGTTTAGTGTTGTGTTGGAGTTTACTCCTATTATACAGTCACCTTGGGGTGTTAGGTAGTTGTCTGTTGTGACTTCAAACGTTGTTTTATGTTGTGATCTTACATTTTCATGTCCTTTTGCCTCAAATTCAAATTCCATACTTATTCACCATTAGCCTTCTGTTATATATAATATATGTTTAAGTCATTTGCTTTATATATTATATTATATGTTAAACGGTTGTATTGATAAGGGTGTTTATTGCCTGATTATTCGTGTTAGTAATGAGTGTTGCATCGGTGTTGGTGCTATGGGTAGGCTGGAGTTTAGGGCTGGTTTCTATGTTTATGTGGGTTCTGCACTTAATAGTTTGTCTAAGCGTGTATGTAGACATTTATCTAGTAAAAAGAAGAAGCATTGGCATGTTGACTACCTGTTATTGAATAAAAATAGTAAAATAGAACAGGTCATATACACCAACTGTGATGAAAAAATAGAGTGCAGTATAGCACGTCGTATAAAGGAAGGTAGCCTTAATCATATTGATGCTTTTGGTTGTTCTGATTGTAATTGTGTGTCACATTTGTATTATTTTGACAGCATTGCTGATGCAGAAAAAACTTGCAGTAGTGCATATGAAGAAACAGGATACCACGCAAAAAAATGGGATATGGAATAGGACATCTACAGATAAGAATAGAAAAACTCCTCAAATTCATGGACATCCATAGTAGTAGGGTTAACAAAGTCCCCATTATTCATGATTGCATCCATCAGTTCAGTATACCTCTTGGCTTGGTCTGAATCAGGAAACGTTTCAATGACTGTCTGTGCCTGAAACTCACTAGACTGTACTAGGTTACTTCTAGGTATTATACCAATAACCTTTGTAGATAAACGCTTAGCAAACTCCGTCACAATTTCAACCTCATTTTCCACGTTACGACAATTACATATTATTCCACCCAGCTTACCATTAAGCTTACTAATTCCCTTGGCAATGTTATTAGCAGCATACAATGACATATACTCACCACTAGTGACAATATAGACTTCATCAGCATATTCATCACGTAATGGAACACTAAAACCCCCACAGACAACGTCACCGAGAACATCATATATTACCAGTTCCGGATTTGAATCGAATGCACCCAATTTATCTAGCAACTTCATTGCAACAATTACTCCTCTACCTGCACATCCAACACCAGGCTCTGGACCACCAGATTCCACACATAATGTGTTGTTGAAGCCATCATAGAC
>MUZZ01000184.1:0-14302 GCA_003266075.1 Methanosphaera sp. rholeuAM74 | reverse complement strand
GTCAAATTAGGATAGGCTGCGGCTATGTTAGATACTGTAGTTGATTTTCCTATTCCACCCTTACCATATATTGCTATCTTTTTCATTTAAAAACACTCCTTTACTGGTACTTTCCTGTATACATGGTCATTTTCACGTACCGTTTCATCCATCTTTATTCCTACAGACTCATTTTCTGCCTGGTTAACATTTACACCATCTATTTGCATCGATTCAACTTTCTGGGTGATACTTCCAGTCTTGTTTCCCTGCACTAGTATTGTATCCCCTACCTCCAATTTAGACCATAACTTTATTTCTGCGACGTTTATCTTCTTATAATAATTCACAACTTGACCGATGTCCTCTTTTTTGTAGGTAGCCTTGTTATCAAAACTAGTCTTGTATGGTACTCTATAATAGAATCCTGTGTCAAATCCACGGTTGAATACTCCACGTAATTGTTCCATCCAGTAGGGTATCAATTCTTCAGACTTTGACTGCCATAAACCGTCAGAGTTTAATTTAATAGCGTCATGGTAGCATTTAGTAGTAGTTGAAACATAATCCGGAGCTCTTGCCCTGCCTTCTATCTTGAATGCATCAATTCCTGCTTCAATTAACTCTGGGATGTGTTCAATCATACACATATCATTAGGACTTAGTAGGCGTGACTTTTCTATGTCATTATCCTCTGGGGGTGATATGATTAGTTTTTTGTCATCTGTTGATTGGATATGCCATTCTTGTCTGCATGGCTGGAGACATTCTCCACAATTGGCATTCCTATTATAGAAGTATGAGCTTAAAAAACATCTTCCAGATACTGCAACACACATTGCACCGTGGATGAATGTTTCTATCTCTATTGGTGACTTCTCTTTTATCTGTTTTATCTGTTCCAATGATAATTCCCTTGATAGTACTGCCCTAGTTACTCCGAGTTCTTCATATAACTTCAGTGCCTCAGTGTTAGTAACGTTTGCCTGAACACTTAAATGTATGTCTAATGGATAGTTTCTTGCAATGTTAAGCATACCCATATCAGATATTATCAGGGCATCAACACCAATAGCGTGTAACTTGTCTAATTGCTGTTCATACTTTGCCAGTTGTCTATCACTCACAATAGTATTAGTACACACATATAGTTTAACACCATTATCATGACACTGCATACAAACTTCTCTAATATCATCTAATTCCATGTTAGCAACGTTAGCCCTCATATTATAGTCACTTATACCAACATAGACAGCATCTGCACCATTATTTATAGCTGCACTGACACAGGCCATATTACGTGCTGGTGATAGTAATTCAACCATTAAAATCAAACCGTGAAAAAAAAATAGTGTGTTATGAAGAAAAGTTAATCTTCATACAATTCTGGAGGTATTATTGTAGGATATTTCTCTGTTAAACAACCCAGACATAAATCTTCACTAGGTGTTCCAATTGATTTTACTAATCCTTCCATACTTATATATCCCACTGAATCTGCACCAATCTCATCAGTTATTTCCTGATTAGTTTTACCCACAGCAATTAACTCCTCCTTTGTAGCCATTGCTATACCATAATAGCATGGTGCAAGTATTTCTGGACATCCTATTAGAAGATGCACTTCTTTAGCTCCTGCATCCTTTAACATCCTGATAATCGTTCTTGAAGTTGTTCCCCTAACAATGCTGTCGTCAATCACGACAACTTTTTTATCCTTCAATACAGGACCCACAGTATTCATCTTCATCCTAACTGCTATATCCCTATCCTTTTGTGTTGGCATGATGAATGTCCTTCCAACATAACGGTTTTTTATCAATCCTTCAGAATAAGGAATCCCTCTATGTCTAGCATATGCTATTGTTGCAGGAATAGATGAATCTGGAACTGCTATTACAACATCTGCGTCAATAGGATATTCCTCTGCAAGAGTTTTTCCGACGTTTAAACGGACTTCATAAACACTTTTACCGTCGATAATGCTGTCTGGTCTTGCAAAGTATAAGTATTCAAACATACAGTTAGCTGTATGCTCACAGGTAGGCAAATGATAACTTGTCTGTAATCCCTTGTTAATTTCGAGTATTTCACCTGCTTCAATATCCCTTAAGTAATTCATATCCATTGCATCAAATGCAACACTTTCTGATGCAACCACTATAAACTCATCATCCCCACCTAAAGCCAATGGCTTCATGGCCAGTGGATCTCTTATAGCATACAATACACCATTAATTACAAGCACTAGCGAATATGAACCTATGAGTTTTGAACAAGCCATTTTAATTGATTCAATTATGTTGTTAGTTTTCTTATATTCATCGATTATTAGATTGGATATTACCTCAGAATCAGTAGTGGATTTGAATTTATAACCTAAATCGATTAACTCTTGTCTTAACAATTCTGAGTTAATGATGTCACCATTATNNTTGTTGAATACCTTACATGACCTATACCAACATTTCCATTCAAGATATCAAGTAAATCCTTGCTAAAAACTTCCGATAATAACCCCATGCCTACGTGTGTATTAATACGGTCATCCCGTAGTACACTTATACCGGCAGATTCTTGACCCCTATGTTGAAGAGCATATAAACCTGAATAAATCCATGAAGCTACATCCACAGTTTCATCAAAAGAATATACACCTATAATACCACATTTATCTCGCAACTCATTATGCACCTTTTTTCTCCCCATAGCATTCTATAGATTAACATAGAAAATGTCATCTAGTATAATATTATTTATTGATAAACAAATACTTATAATTTTAGATGAATATAACACTGTATGAAAAATCCTTGTTAAAAAGAGTGTACAGAGACTTTTAATAAGAAGTTAATGTTCTATAAGATAGTACTTCACCAATATGTATCATGGTGTCTTGTTTGTATTGTTACTATAGGCTATTATCACATTTTTTGTTAAAATCTCAAACATATTATCCTAGGTTTAGGTCTGTGTGTGTTTGTAATTGTGAAAACATTATCATCCATTTTCTATTGTTTTGTTGTATCCAATTATGTACTAGTTCATCAACTAATGTAATTGAGTAGTACAGATTGTCGTATTTAGGTAAATTCTCCACTGTTTTTGCAGTCATCATCTGGTGAAACCGTCGTATTGGTAACTGAAAGACCATTTTAGTGTAGTATTAGTGTCATATTATCTGTCTAATCTTGTCGGTATCATTTAACTCATAACAATAATAACAAATACAACAAAAAACAAAAACTTAGATTGACAAAAAAGGGGGGAGTAAGAAAGATGAAAGTTAGCTACGAATGTGCTTCATGTATGATGAGACAATCACGTGAAGCCATAGAAAACGCTGTTGAAGATACTGAAAAACGGATGGATGCAACTGTCAAAGTACTATCATACATAGAAGAAAACTTTAAAAAAGGAGTACAATCCAACAAGCTAGGCACAGATCTACACACAATGATTATGAATGAAACAAAAAATTCGGATCCATACAAACAATTAAGAGAAAACGGGAACAGAATAGCCCAAAAAATAGTTCCAAAAATACGAAAACACATAGAAGAAAATCCCACACTAGAACAATACGTTAAAGTTGCCGTTGTAGGAAATATAATAGATTTCGGAGCATTAGAACAAGACACGGATATGGAAAAAATGATAATGGATAACATTGACAAAGAAGCCGTGATAAATGATACGCAACTACTGGATGAGAGTTTAAAAAGTGCCACAAAAATACTTTACCTAGCAGATAATGGTGGAGAAATCGTCTTCGACAAGTTGCTGATAGAGAAAATAAAACAAGACTACGATGTAGAAATCATTTTAGCTGTAAAAAAAGGACCAATACTTAATGATGCACTACTTGCAGATGCTAAAAACCTTAAATTGGATGAGTTGACAACATTAATAACCACGGGTGCAGCTTCAGTGGGTATAGTTGAAGATTATGTTTCTGATGAATTAAAGGACTTGATGGAAAACGTGGATTTTATAATAAGTAAGGGTATGGGAAACTATGAAGGATTAAGTGAAATGGAAGTGAATACCCCTATATTTTATCTGCTTACAACAAAGTGTAATGTTATATCCAAGGAGTTAAAAGTTGGAGTAAAAAGTATTGTCATCATGAAATCCGTGAATTAGAGTTTAGACCATTGCTTGTTAAATGCTGATAAATAATTTGAAATTATCACGGAGTAGGTGTTAAACAAGCCTACCATGTTGGAGTTAGATATTGACATTCCAGAGTTTTCAGCAAAAACCAGAAACATTTCCTTATAATCCCTTATTATTAACTGTGCTGATGGTAGTTGTTTATACTTTATTTCAACATCCATGTCTTCAAATATGTCCCTTATAGATACCACTTTTCCGTCTATTTCACATTCTTCTACTGCCAGTATCCTTATTTTAATTCCGTTATTTATTAGTTTGTTCAATGCTTTTTTGATGTTTTCTATTTCTGATGGTAATATGAAACCAATACGTAGATATAGTATTTTCTTTGTTTGTTTGATTATTTCATATTCCTTTTTAAGAATTTTATCTAGTCCTTCGACTGTGATTATTGGAGTATTTACGTGTGGTAGTTTTTCCTCGTATATCCTTGTTAGTTTTTGTTGTAGGATGTGAATGTTGTGTATTATATTTTCTTCATAATTTTTTAGTGAAATTTCTGGTGCTATTACATGGTATTCTAGTGGTCTTCCCTGTTTTATTTTGATTAAATCCTTTTTTTCTAAGTTTTCCAGTACTGGGTATATTTTTGAACGTGGTACTCCAGAATTTTTACTTATTTCATCTGCTTTTGCATTTATTAAGGAAACTAGTGATATATATGCTTTTGATTCATATTCTGTTAGTCCTAATTGGGTTAATATTCCTAATATTTCTTCCATTTTGCACACCTTTATACTATGTTATTATGTTAAGTCATTTATATTTGTTTCTAATTCACCATCATAGTGACAAAATTATATTATTAAAATTGATGATATATACTAACATACAATAAATAGGTGATTAGATATGAACGATGAAATGTTTTGTTATCAATGTTCACAAACAGTGAAAGGAGAAGGATGTACCCAGATGGGAGTATGTGGAAAAAATGAAACCCTTGCAAGACTGCAAGACAACCTACTATTTGCATTGAAAGGAATAGCAGCATACAACTACCAAATGGAAGAATTCGGAGAAAGTGACGAGGAAATAAACAAATTCATAACAAAAGGACTCTACTCAACACTAACCAACGTGAACTTTGACGTACAAAGCTTCATAGACCTGGCAATAGAAGCAGGAAACATCAATATAAAAGCAATGGCAGGACTAAAAAAGGCACATATAGACAACTATGGAGAACCAGAACCAGCAGTAGTAGAAAAAGGAGCAAGCCAAGGACACGCAATACTCGTAACAGGACACGACCTAAAAGTACTCGAAGAACTATTAAAACAGACCGAAGGAAAAGGAATAAACATATACACACACAGTGAAATGCTGATAGCACACGGATACCCAGAACTAAGAAAATACGAACACCTAAAAGGACAACTAGGAGGACCATGGTTTGACCAGGTAGCACTATTTAGCAAATACAACATACCAATACTAGTAACAACAAACTGTGGACTAATACCTAAAGACGCATACGCAGACAGAATATACACCTCAGGAATTGCACAACTACCAAACACACCACACATAGACGACTACGACTTCACAGACATAATTAACAAAGCACTAGAACTTCCAGAACTAGAAGAAGAAGAAAAAACCACCTACACAACAGGATTTGGAGCATCAACCGTACTATCACTAGCAGATAAAATAAAAGAATTAGTACTAGCAGGAAAAATCAGACAATTCTTCGTAATGGGTGGATGTGACCTACCAAACCCAAGTATGTCATACTACACAGAATTCGCAAAACAATTACCAGAAGATACAGTGATACTATCTGTAGGATGTGGAAAATATAGATTCAACGATTTAGACCTAGGAGACATTGAAGGCATACCAAGACACATAGACCTAGGACAATGTAACGATGCAATAGTAGGAGCAGAAATACTAACAGCACTAACAGAACTATTCGACATGGGATTAAATGACCTACCAGTAACATTCGTATTAAGCTGGATGGAACAAAAAGCAGTATCAATATTATGGAGCTTACTAGCACTGGGCATACAAAACATACACATCGGACCAGTACTACCTGCATGGGTAGATGAAACAATACTATCCGTTTTAGTAGAAAACTTCAATCTTAAATTAATTTCAACACCTGAAGAGGACATTAAAGAAATATTAGGTTAAACTACCCAATATCCCCCTTTTTTTAATTTTTTGGGTTTGTAGTTGTGTTTAAAATATCACTGAACTCTAAGTCTGCAAGCCACTTATCTTTACATTCACAGGAAAACTCTTCCAATTCAGGAGTTATTTCTTGTTTTAGATTAGATTCAATTATCAAATTCTTTAACTTTGAATTACACTTCTTACAGTTGAATGGTCCACGTCTTGTGCCGAAACCTGCCGTGTCCATAATCATCGGAATATCAACGTTCCTACGAACTTCTTTTATGATTTCTACACAACTCCAGATCCATGGTGGATTGTATGAACCCTTCTTCCACAAGTTGTCCATTAATGTTCCTGCATGTACTGTTGCTGGACAGTAGGCAATTCTTTTTACCCCCACTTTCTTAGCATACCTTGCTGATTCAATTGATTCGGCTATCGCATCCCTCTCGGATAATAATATTGGTTTTACTAGTAGGTATGCTTTGGCTCGTACGTCATATTCAGTTATATCATTTATTGTTTTGACACAATCCTCGAATGACTTGTTTGTTATACCCTTATTAATCTTGTTTAAGCGAGTTTGCTCATTTGAAGTCTCAAGACCTATACCAAGTTCCAAAATTTTATCCGGTATTAATGATGCCAAGTGTTTAAGTGAATTGCTGTTAATGTATTCAGGTTTTGACTCGACAATTACCTCTTTTATGTTATCATACTTGTTGAATTTATTGAAGATATGTTCCTGAACTTTTAGTGGTACTTCATTCTCATTAAGAAAACTACCAGAAACAAAAAGCTTGACAGCAACACTTTCATGACCACCAAAATCAGTCTTAGACAACTGCTTATCCCATTGATCGTCAAAGATACGGATTAAATCATCACAACCAATATCAACAAGTGGAGAATCAGCAATATAACTGCACATAGTACAGCCACCACTATCCTTAGCCCACTGACAGCCAGAAGTAGGAAGCACTATGAAAATAGTGTAGCCAACACAATCATACAACCTATCCTCATTAGCCCAACTAGCAGCATAAAAATCAAGAGGTTTCTTATCCTTTTTAGCCTCACGCTTACTCTTAATTCTTTCAATAGAATGTTCACGAATTTTTCTATTAATTAATTGAACCTGCATTAAAAACACAACCTAATCAAAATGAAGAAATAACATCCTCCAATAACCTCAAAGCATCCATCTTATTCTTACCTATAGGAGAACCTACAACAAACTCATTAACACCCATATCCTTTAACTCAGCAATCTTATCCGATACATCACTAGGAGTTCCACAAACACTGAACGCATTAATCATATCCCTGTCAACAAATGAAGAGGCTGACTTAAAGTCACCAACCGACAAGCAATCCTTAATTTTAGTTGCTACATCCATGTTAATACCATGACGTTCTAAGACAACATCAGGAGAACCAGCTATAATAAAAGCCACAACAATCTTAGCCTGATTATATGCTACTTCCACGTCATTATCAACACTACAAGCAGTATATGCTGCGAAATTAAAAGTCTTACCCGGATTATCAGCCTTGGAAATGCCCTCCTTGATTAAAGGAATGGCAAACTCAAAGTCCTTCGTATTAGATGCATTGATTAAAGTACCATCAGCCACCATACCAGAAGTCTTCAGCATCATAGGTCCTTGAGCACCCATATAAATTGGAATATCATCCTGAACCTTTTTGGTACCAGATAACTGTGCACCAGACTCCAACGTACCACCATTAATCAAAGTCCTAATATTTAAAATAGCATCCCTTACAGTGCCGACCGGTTTATCCCATGACAGGTTAAGAGTATCCATTGTAGCCTTATCACCAGGACCAACACCAATCAATGCACGACCCTCTGAAATCTCGTCAAGAGTAGTGGTTGCAGATGCTATGGTAACAGGATTACGTACATATGGATTTGAAACACCAGACCCCATGTGTATAGTCGATGTTTCATAAGCAGCTAAAGCCAGGATTTCAAATACGTCCTTATTATTATAATGATCAGTAATCCAGACATTTTCAAAACCAATATCCTCGGCAAGTCCAATTAACTCCAACATATCCCTAATAGATTCATTAGGCAACAATTCTAAAGCAAACTTCAAATAATATACCCCCAAATATTTTTTTAAAATTATCTGAAAAAAAACAATCCTTCCATAAAATAATTACTAATAATAGTATATATGATAAGCAATACTAATAATTAACGAAAAATAGTGGAAAATATGATGAGATACTTGTCCAATAATCGTTATTTATAACTAATTCATGAATTAGAAATACATGGAAAAACTTAGTAAAAACGTGGCAATATTACCTAAAAGAAATGAATTATGTCTTAATCAAGAATAATCAACAAAAAAAGATAATAAAAAAGAATAAAGTGGAAATTAGAATGGCAGGGAGATGTATCTAGTTGTTGAGGTACATGAACTCCAGTTAACAATCTTACCAAAGCTGTTACTATTGGATGTTGCATCACAACTGTACCATTTACCATTCACATATACTTCAGCCCAGACGTGTCCTACAACCAGTCCACTCCTGAATCGGCAGTTCTGACCGTGGACGTACCTAGCTGGAAGACCAGCAGTCCTGAACATTGCAATCACGAGGTGACTCATGTCAACACAGTTACCATATTTTAGGCTTAAAGTCTTAAGTGCACCGTTTCTCGTATTATAATAATAGCTGTAACTTGTCAAGTCATTCACATAATCAAATATTGCTTTAGCTTGATTATATGAACCACTAACACCATTTATTGCCTTTTTAACAGCACTTTTTATTGCAGAATCGTTTACCTGACAATTAGCTGTCTTGTCAAGGTACTTCTCATAATCTGATGAATAGGTGTTATTACCTACTAGGGAAGATATATCTGAACTTCCATCATTGCTTCCACCAGAGTAATCCAGTACTGTACCATAAGCTGGCATGATGTCATTATTGTATATGAAAGCTACGGCACGAGTGTAGAAATATACTGTATCTTCAAAGCTCATGTTTCCAACATTGGACTTGAAAGTTGCAGGCTGTTTTCCATTTTCAGCATAGTACTTTGCAATGGTATTTGCTAGTGCCATGTAGTTGTCCTTGGTTATCTTCTGATCATAACAGTTCGTCTTGGACGTTGACTGGGTGTGTGAGAATTCACCGTCAACATAGGCAGATGACTTGTTAATAGCTTGAGTTAACAGGTATAGGAAGTCACACATTGACACATGGTCACCATTTAATGTCACATAGTTTGGTAGAGCATTGTATGTTTCTATGAAAACTTTTGTACGGTTTGCTCCATCAAGAATCTCTGAGTAGTTGTAAACAGATAAATGTGTCAGTATCTTCAACTTAGATTCTGTGCGTGAAGCGTTGTATCCGGTATCACCTGAGTAAACTACAGACAAGTTATACATCTTTGCGGTTAAGCCTGATGGATAATATGATAGTGTAGCCTTTGAATTGGAAACATCTACCACGCCAACTGTCTTCTGGTTGACCTTGAATGCTACCTTACCAGTATTTACACCAACACCCTTGGTATCAGTTATCGTAGCAACTAGTTTAACAGTATTGTTTATTTTTCCAAATATGATGGAATCTACATTAATTTTAGTATTACGTGTTGTTGTTGTCGTATTATTCGTTGTCTGATCGGATAATACTGTGAATTTGCTTGTTTTGTTTGTTGCATAGTTACTACCTGATTCTCCGACTTTAGCTACTAAGGTGTAATCTTTTGCTCCCCAGTTAGGTACTGTGAAGTTTATTGTTGCAACACCCTCACTAGCCTTGGCAGAACCAATGGATAATCCGTTGATTTTGAATGCTACTAGCACATTGTCTACTGCTGTACCATCCCCATAGGTCAAGTTAGCCGTTATTTGAGCCTTAGTATTTGCATAAACCTTATATGAAGTCAAATCGATATTGATTTTCTGTTTAGTGTTGTGATAATAATCGTTTGTATTGTTTAACTTTATTACTGTACCAAAGTATGAGTATGCACCATGTTCATATTCATATGAAACAACCCTACTATAGAAGTACAAGACATCATCAAAGGATAGGTTACCAACACTTGATACGAAGTTCTGTGGCTGACGACCATTTACTATATAACACTGTTTAATAGAGTCTGCTAAATTCATGTATTCACTTTGATATATTCTCTGACCATCACAGTTTGTTGTTGAAAGTGAAACATAGCTTGAAAACTCACCATTATATACTCGTGCAGTTGAATTAATAGAACACAGCAGCATATAGAGGAAGTCATTCATTAGAACATGATCTGTTGCTATTGTCACATAGTTTGGTAAAACATCGTATTTCCGGATGTAATTAGTTGTTCTGTTAGCTGCATCCAATATTTCACTATGAGTGTAACTTGTTACTTTGGATACTATTCTTAGCTTACTTTCACTAATGGTTTGATCGTATTGGCTGTTTCTACCGTATTTTATTGTTATGTTATATAGTTTAGCTCTTAGAGCTGAAGAATCATAGTTTATGCTTATCTTGTTAGAGCCATTTAATGTTAACTTATTTATTGTCAAACCATTTATTTTTACTACTACATCTCCCCTAGTTACAGGGTTATTATTACTATCTACTATTACTGCGTTGATATTTGTAGTAGCTCCTTTTTTAGCGTATGTTATGTTGTCTATTGATATACTTGTAGTTAGTAGTGTGTTACTTGTCTTGTTTTCTTTATTATTTTTTGATATGCTTTGCTGTTCTACTCTTGTGTTTGTGTCTGTGTCAGTTATTATTTTATCACTTGTATTGTCATTACTGCTTATCATATTTTTTTCAATACAATTTGATTCAATCTTTGAATTCTCCACGTTATCAGGAGTTATATCCTGACTATGTACACTAGTAGTATTGCTTATTACTGTATTATCATCATTTACTGCATTTACTGCAGATAGACTTACTAATGCACATATGAAGAATATCAAAATCAAACTTCTCTTAATCTTATCGCCTCCAATATAAACCAAGATAGAAATGTTTTTTAGTACATGCTGTGGGCTTTACTGTTGAGTAAAGGTATTTTTGTTTTGAATGTTTGAATGTGATGTATAATGTAGCATCATCATAGACATGTTGTTGTTAAAGCTAATCCTTTGAAAATGTACACTTGTTTATATCTTAGTTTCTTAATTTGATAATCATATTCTCAAATATTCATAAGCAATTAATTAAGATTTAAATCTTAATTCTAACATTAAGTTATCTTTATTTTAATATTTAAATATGTTGTGAAAAAGTATTTAAATGATGAATTTTTTTTGGTGTGTGTGTTTTTAGGGTCGGAGATAAAACAAAAACAAAAAGTATAATAATGACTTATGATATAAATAGTAGTGTACTGTAATAGTACTGATAGATAGTCCCGTAGGGTAGTGGCAATCCTCCCGGTCTTTGGAACCGGGGACAGCGGTTCGACTCCGCTCGGGACTATACCAAAATATTATTTACTATTTTTAGATAATTAGATTAAATTAAAATATTAACTATGAAAAAGGTTTTATAAATGCCTAATTATGAAGATCCACTAAAAAAATACTTGGAACAAGACCCAGAAAGGAAGGTTAAACTGTTTTATTGGTACACTAGAGTAGCAATTATTTCAACGTTTTTAATAGCCTTTGGCGTAATCGTATTCATTTTACTCCAGTTTGGAATTATATAAACTATTTTTTACTATTATATATTATTTTTTGAAGTCTCTGAGCCTTGCTCATAGCATTTTCTAGGATTCTGTCGCTTGTTATTATTGTTGCAATGGGTGAGCCTTTTTTTATAACATAATCCATGCTAGATATATCATGCACATTATCAGTACTGCTTAAAGTATATGCACTATCAATAAATGAATAAGGAATCAATTTAACGCTGAAGTTTCTAAGTGAAGGCAGGTTAAAATAATCATTGTTGCAAGAATCTATATGTGCCTTAGCCAGGTTGATATCAAATGAAGTTTCAATGTTCTCAAAAGTTCCACAAATCCTAGGATTAACCTCCAAGACATAAACCCTATCCCCCTGCAAGACAAAGTCAATACCGTTAACACCACGTAACCTACACATCCTAGCAATCTTAGAAGAAATATTATGCACCTTAGGAACATCCCTGATAAAAGGAGTCACATTGCCACAGTACATGAAATTACTAGCACCAAGACGCTTAGAACCAATAACTTGGTCACTGACACACAACATAGTAATGTCACTACCAGGATATGCAAGAAAAGAACTGCTAATGCTACTACCACTAACATACTCCTGTAAGATGAAATCATTATTTATAATAGAATCCTTATTAAACCAGTCAATGCCCACACCACCAGAGCCAAACCTAGGCTTGACAAGGAATGACTTATCAGAGTTATTGACAACCTCCAATGCCTCATTAAAATCATTTAATAGATATGTCTCAGGCAGTAGAAAATTCTTATACAACTTCTTATAAAGCTTAAACTTATCATTAATAGCACCAGTATCAACATTGCCAATAATCTTTGACTTCGGAAAACGAGAAAAGTTAACATCACTAGTGAAAATAATGTAATCAACTTCATTAACATAGTCAAGAGCCAAATCCTCTAAAACTCTCAAATCAAATGATTCGAAGCTACTGGGAACAATTAACTTATCAACAAAGCTAAGTTGGTCAACTAAATAAAAAAAACTTGTAGCATACACGACATAACCCAAATCCTTCAAAGACTTGGATACAGCACGAGTATTAGAACCTACGACTAATATTTTTGAAATAATAATACATCCATAAATTTGATATAGATAGATTAGTTGAATTAAAGTAATATAATTTTCGAAAAAATAGAAATATTGTTATTTAATAGAAAAGGTTGAAAAAAAGAATAATCATGGAAAATCCATGAAAATTATTCGGCATCCCTAGAATCAATGTTACGTTTGATAACCTTAAGTTGCACGAATTGTTCCCTTTCCATTTCCTCTAAACGCATTTCAATAAATGAAATCGTGTTGTTTATACGAGGAATCATTACATGCTCTAAAGCATTTACTCTTCTTTTTGTTGACTCAACTTCTTTAGCTAACATGATAATAGTCTTTTCGATTTCACCAAGTTCAATGATAATCTTAATTGATTCTTCAAATTCCTTAGCTGCAAGGTCTAAGTTTGCACTAGTTCCAGCAAAACCGTAACCTCTGCTTATCACATCGTTAGTAGTTGATTTACTATTAACAACAGGGACGGAAACACCCATAATACTTCTTGATGAAATATCCAATTCAATGGATTCTCTTACAGATAAAGCTGCACGTTTAACTGCCATATCTCCCATGTCTATTTGAGCTTTATTTAATTCAGAGTAAGCTATTGCTAACTTTTTCTCAACTTCATCACGAGAACCTTGAACACGATCAAGAATTTCAAAAAACTCCTTAATTAGAGCATCTCTTTTTTCTTTAAGAAGACTATGACCTTTGGTAGATAATTTAGCTCTGTCTTTCAAATTAAGAAGTTCCATACGAGTTGGATTGACACCCTCTAATTTTTCATTTGCCATTATCTAGCCTCCTTGTCCGATATACTTACCATTAAGATGTATTAAAGAAAAATAACTATTCTTCAACAGCTTCTTCTTCTTCAACAGCTTCATCACTTGGTAAATATTTTTCAACAAATTCGTCTTTAACACGTTTAAGTTCGGTTTTAGGTAAGATAGATAATAATTTCCAACCTAGGTCAAGAGTTTCTTGAATAGACCTGTCTTCATCCAGACTCTGTCTGATGAACTGATCTTCAAATGCATCAGCAAATTTAAGGTATTTCAAGTCATTTTCTGTTAATGCTTCTTCCCCTACTACAGCTGTTAAGTCACGTAAGTCACGACCTTCTGCGTAAGCAGCATATAACTGGTCAGATACTCCACTATGGTCATCACGAGTACGTTCTCCACCAATACCCCCACTCATTA
>MUZZ01000238.1 GCA_003266075.1 Methanosphaera sp. rholeuAM74 | reverse complement strand
ATGCATCTTCTCATCAGCATCCGGCGGATCCCTCAAGACTTCTGACAAAGCCTGTATATAAGTCCCTGAGTCTGCCGTCATCCAGTCCGTACAGTCTGCTGATGATCTCATCTCTGAATACTTCATCAGACGTTCCGGTCATTTCGACTCTGCCGTCCGCAGACACACATATGACCCTGTCGGAAACAAGATGAGCAAGCTCCGGTTCGTGCATCGACATAATGACGGCTATGCCCCTCTTGCCGGTGAGATCTCTGAGCATATCGAGAAATTCGAGTTTGTGCTTTATATCGAGATAGGCTGTCGGTTCGTCGAGTATCATTATCTCAGGCTCCTGGCAAACCGCCCTTGCAAGCAGCACACGCTGTTTCTGCCCGTCGCTGATCTGGTCATAGCTGCTGCCTGCCAGCTCAGATACATGTACGAGTTCCATGGCTTCCTGTACTATCCGCCTGTCATCCTGCGACAGTATCCCCAGTCTGCCGGTATAAGGATATCTGCCGAGGGATATGACCTCCATACAGCTCATCCGTTCCGCCGGAGGTCGCTCCGTCAGCATTACGGCCTGCTTCCGGGCTATCTCAGCCGATGCATAGCCGTGCCTTTCCTTTCCGTCTATATATACAGTCCCCGCTATCGGTTCAAGCTGACCCGCGATCGTCCTCAGCAATGTCGATTTACCGGCCCCGTTCGGTCCGATCAGAGATACTATCTCGCCCGGCTTGACTGTGATTTCCGCACCGGCGACGATAACCTTTTTACCGTAACCCGAATCAAGATTCTCTGTTTTAATAACGGGCTCCCGGTTTACAGCTTTATTTATCATCTTCCCGACTTCCTTCCTATCAGCATTGCGATAACGACAGGCGCACCGAACACAGCAGTCATCGAGCTTATGCTCATTTCTGTAGGAGCAAACAGATTTCTCGCAAGCAGATCGCATAGCAGGCAGAAAACGGAACCTCCGAGGAAACACTGCGGTATCATCACAATCGGCCGGGATGTATCCGTAACAGACCTGATGAGGTGAGGAACTGCGATGCCGACAAAGGAGACCGGTCCGGCAAAAGCCGTCACTGTCGCCGACAGTATGCTCGACAGCGTAATCAGGCTGAGCCTGAATGCTTTTAAATTTACACCGACGCTGAGAGCATAGCGTTCACCCATCTGAAATGCGTTCATAGGTTTTGAAAGCA
>MUZZ01000056.1 GCA_003266075.1 Methanosphaera sp. rholeuAM74 | reverse complement strand
GGGGGGGGGGGGGGGGGTATGAATAAACCCCAAATAAAAAAACAACACAAAACACCCACACATTATAAGAATTCAAAACACCAAACACTTCAAAAATCCTTAAATAATTTTTTAAAAAATAAATGAGTACAAATAATTCTCAGTTAATCTTATTTAGTAATATTAAGCCATATAAAAATGTAGAAATGTGGATGTTAGGTGGGGTCATATTCAATCATGTTAATTTATCTTCAGAGTCAATCCACTTTCCAATTTAGTTGCACAGGAATATATACTACTTTTATATCATAGTCGCATGCTTTGAAGCTTTATCCTTGACCTTGAGGACAACTTTTCCTGCTTTGAATTCTTTTGTTGTGACTGTGACTGTGATTTCTAGTTCTTCTGCATTTCCAGTCTAGACGTCTTTGATTTGTGTGTCATCATTTCTAGTTGATGGTACTTGTAATCTGTTAGTGTTGCTACACTAAATCTTACTAGGATTTTTAGTTATACGAAAGAGAATTACCTCTAAAAAAATTGTTCGTGGATGGTAAATTGTTATAATACTAAGTAATATTTAATTAGATTATTAATAGCATGGTTTTCCAAATATTCCTCCGGATATGGTGGAAAATCCATTGTTTCTTGTAAAATTTCATATGGAATAATATAAAAAAGTTGAATTATGTTTGTTGAGGTAGGAATTGTTGAAATGATGATTAGATTTATCGAAAAACAGAGGGATATGGAAATTGCTAAAAGTTTGATTCAAAAAATATTTGTTCTGAAAATGAATTAGATGTTTGTATAATTGAAGATAAGAATGTGGAATTGTTTGTTGATTTAGGAAATTGGAATTGCTTCTCAGAATCCGTATGAAACTATGTGAAAAGGGGGAGAAGCTCCAGTGATAAATATGATTATTTTATCACTATTGGTTTTTGAGATATTGTCTACTTTATAATATATTTGAAATTACTTTAATCATGGATAGCTGATAATGTGTATGAAGATTCTGTGTTATTTCATATATTCAGGTCAGTAGTATCATTACATCTTCCATTCTCCTTTTTTTATCGTGTTTTTACATCAATAATGTGTTATCCGCTTTTTTTTTGTTTGAGATTATGTTAACCATGTGAGGTTATTACATTAGTCTCTTGTTTAGTATAGTGTTGTCTGCACGGTTACTGTCTTTCTGTTTTCTAGTGCTTTTATGAATTCCAGTCCTAGCTTGTATGCTAGTTTTACTGGTACTGCTTTTCCTATTTGTTTGTATTTTGATGTTGTTGAGCCACAGAATTGCCAGCTGTCTGGGAAGGATTGTATTCTTGCATATTCCCGTACGGTTAGTGGTCTTACCTCGTCTGGGTGGCATCTTTCCATCAGTTTTCTTGAAGGTTGTGTTGTGAGTGTTAGGCATGGTTCGTCCCATGATAGTCGCCTTGCTGTGCCTCGTTTTCCCCCTTTTGTTTTTCTGCTTCTTGAGAGATATTCTATTTGTACTTCTTCCGGAAGGTCTACCCAGCATCCTCCTGGTGGTACTTGTTCGAGTACTCTTTTTTTCTCATCGGAGTATTGTACCGCATCGGATGGTGGTACGTCTTTAAGTACATCTCTGAGTACTATTTGCTTTCTATTTTTCTGGGGGTATTTGAATTTTATCCCCTTTTTTGTTCCTACTATGAATACTCTTTTTCTCTTTTGTGCTACGCCATAGTTTACTGCGTTTAGGATACGGTATTGTGTCCTGTATCCCAGTTCGTCTGAGAGTATTTCGAGTATTGTGTTTATTGTTCTTCCCCTGTCATCGTGTAGGAGTCCTTGTATGTTTTCTATCATGCATATCTTGGGTTTTGTTTGTTGTAGGCATCGTATGTATTCATAGAATTGTGTCTGCTTAGTGTCTTCTATGCATACTTCACGGCTTGTATGTGTGAATGTTTCACAGCGTAGTCCTGCTACTACGATGTCCGGGTGGTATCCCGTATAGTCGACGTCTTGTATATCCTTGTATACTGCATTCCATTGTGGCCTGTTTCTTTTTAGTGTTGATATGGAGTCTCTGTCATTATCTACTAAGAGTTCATGTTCGAGTCCGGCCATTTCAAAGCCTAGTGCTAGGCCACCTGCTCCTGCATATAAGTTTATTACTTTCAAATTTAATCACTCCACTAAAGTCTATTATTCATATTCACATATATTATATTTAGTTTACATCATATTTAATTGAATGTATTAAATTCTATAGACTAAATGATGTTCTGCAGAAGTGATATTTCAAGTTAGCCCACACATGCCAATACAATTAGATAGCGACCATAATCAATTATGAACTATGACAAGAGTTTTAAGAGGATGTATGAAACGAACTTCACCATGACTGATGAATTATATAACAGTGATTTGCTGGACTCATGAAAAAAGAGTCGGCCACCAATTAATTAGAAATAAGTATGGCATTAAATTGGTGATGTGATACTGAACATATTTGATTGTTTTATCTTCGAATAACTGATTTTATATAGTATTATTTTCATATTATTTAATTGGAAAGATATTTCATATCTTAACATATAATGATGGAGGAAAAAATTATGAAGGGAATCGGAGGAATAATTGCCATACTCATAGGTTTAGTATTATTGTTCTGTGCATTAGTACCATTATTCTTTAAAATAGGTTTCAAACTAATGGGCATGACTTTCAGTATAGTGTCATTTTTAGGTTTAATAGCAATTATCATGGGTATTATTCTTTATTTCAAACAACATTAAATATCCATAAGAAAACTTACTTAGAAATCATTAGAATAGGATGTAAACATAAATAATACAACAAATGCTAATGGTGAAATAGTATGAAAATTGAGTGATTATTTTATATTGCACTCACTTGACCACCACTTTATTATATGAAAAATTTTATTAGTCTTGTTTTCCAAATATATATACCATGTATTCCATGTTTCTTTTTGTTTTAAATATGGAGTTATAAAATCATGGAGGATGTTTAATGTTTAAGTTTGATAAGTTAATGTTCTTGTCATTGATACTGTTGTTATTGTTTGTTGTTAGTCCCGCCTGTTTTGGGGCTGATAATGATACATCAACAGTCACTAATGATGTAAATAGTGTTAATGAGAACTCAGGACATGCCAATACTGATAACGTTCTTGGCGATGGCACTAGTAGTGATGTCTACTTTGATGCTTCTCTTAAGGATGATTATGGTGACGGTAGTAGTTCTAGTCCCTACAAGTATTTGAAGGGTTATAGGTTCTCTGATAATATGACTGTTCACCTTGCTAGAGGAAATTATAATTTCTCTGAGTATAAGACAGTCAAGAATGTGACATTGATTGGTGAATCTACGGTCAATACAATTATCAGTAATGCAAAGTTTGTTGCCAACGGATCTTTTGTTGTTCATAACCTTACATTCACCAATTCTGAGATTGATAACCATAAGAATATTAGTTTTTATGGTGTAACGTTGAGGGATTTTAATGACAGCACATTTTATTCTGATGGTGGTAGAGTTGTTTTAGATAATTGTAAGTTCTTGAATTGTTCTTCCGTTGATGGTGGTGCTATCTATGTCTCCAGTAGTACTGTGAACATCACCAATAGTATTGTGGCTAATAATGTTGCTTCTAATGGTGGCGGTATTTACCTTTTCGAGTCTACGTTGAACTTGAAGAATTCAATGTTTTTTAATAATTATGTCAGTAGGTTTGGTGGTGCTATAACCTCACTTAATTCCACGCTACGAGTTAATAATACGAATTTCACCAATTCTAGGGCTGACCTCTATGGTGGTGCTATCTACCAAATTTATGGTAGGCTTTCTGTGAATAATTCCAGGTTTGTAAACTCTAGTTCAAGTAGGGGTGGTGCTTTGTATGTTGATGAGGCAAAACCATTGCGTGTGGCTTCATCTGTGTTCTCCAATAATACTGCATCACTCTATGGTGATGTCTACTGCGTAGGCAGTAATGTTAGCGGTGACATTGCAGAGGACAACACTTATACCGACATTGACGAGTCCAGTGTTAATGTATTTGTTTCTGATATTCCTAGTCTTGTAATAGGTAATGATAACTGTACTCCCATAGAATATGTTTCATCATATAATGGTAGTCTTCCTAGCAGTTATGACCTTAGGAGTCTGGGCTATGTGACTAGTGTGAAGGATCAGGGTAGTGACGGTAACTGTTGGGCATTCGCTACTCTTGCCAGCCTGGAGTCATGTATTTTGAAGGCTACTAATGTGTCCTATGACTTTTCTGAGCAGAATATGAAGAACCTGATGGCATCCTACTCCGATTATGGGTGGAACATAACGCCTAATAATGGCGGATTTACTCCTATGGGTATTTCATACCTGACTAGCTGGCTTGGACCAGTAAATGAAAGCAGTGACCCATACGTCCAGAATTCCATGATTTCACCAGTACTTGACAGTTTAATGCACGTGCAGGATATCCTCTTTATCTTCAGAGATAATTACACTGATAATGATGGGATTAAGGAGGCAATTATGAAGTATGGTGCAGTATATAGTGGAATTGGATGGTACTTCAATTACGAGTACCGCTCTACTTACTACTGTAAAGATCCAACTAAGGGTACAAACCATGCAGTCTGTATCGTAGGATGGGATGACAACTATTCAAGACGTAACTTCGGATACACTGCCCCCGGTGATGGTGCATGGATAGTCAAAAACAGTTGGGGTTCTGGTGTTGGTGACGGTGGATATTATTATGTCTCATACTATGATACAACACACGCTCTTGCTGGTGACTATTCATTCACGTTCATACTCAATGATACTGAGGTCTATGAAAAAAGCTACCAATATGATATTGGTGGATACACGGATTACTTTATTAACAACACTACAAGTGTATGGGTTAAAAACATCTATAATGCAACTAGAACTGAGTACCTCTCCGGCGTATCAACCTACTTCGATACGAATACTAGCTACGACGTGGCAATCTATGTAAACGGTGAGCTAAGACACGTACAGACTACCAACACAGTACCAGGATATTACACATTAAAACTGTCTGATGGAGTGCTCCTACATGAGGGTGACGTATTCGAGGTCATATATAAAATTACACAGGAAGCCAACGCATCATTCGCCATATCCGAAAATTGTACCCTGATGAAGAGGCTCTACGATGAGGGCATGTCATTTGTCAGCTATGATGGAGTAAACTGGATAGACCTATTCAACCTAAGCTTCTCATATGGTTCACACATTTACTACTCACAGGTTGCAAGTATCAAGGCATTCACACAAAAGGTAACCGCATACCTCGAATTATCTACAAGACCTGTAAACCTATGCACAGTTAATGTGACAATCCACGACCAGTACAACCACCCAATTACTAGTGGAGTGGTGATGCTTAGTATCAACGATAATGTGACCACATATAACGTTACCAACGGAAGCATAATAATAAAAGAAAGGTTAGATGTTGGTTCTACCAACATTACTGCAGTTTATATGAGTGACGAGTATGGTACACTATCAAAGAGTGTCTTAGTTGACGTTGTGAACCCTGAAGGATGGAAAGAACCTAGTACAATCACAATAGATCCTGTCACAACATTTGTTGGAGAAAACATCACATTAACTGCCAAAATTGCCAGTGAAGTTGAAATCACATCTGGTCGAGTCTACTTCAAGGTAAACGGCAAAGTCCTCAGGGCAGATGATGGACACATACTATACGCAACACTGACTGATGATACGGCAATCATAAACATCACCGTGCCAGAATACTGGAACAATGATACCAGAATAGTGGCAGTCTATACCGGTTCAGAGGATGTGAATTCAAGCACAAGTGATGTTGTAAACCCTGTCATCACCACATACAATAATCTGACACCAAGTATCAGCGTGGACGACCTAAACTCCACTCGTGACAGTGTGGTAACTATTAATGTTAACTGTGATAACATAGAAGACGGTAAAATTATCCTCAAAATAAATGGGAAAACAGTCAAAACAGATGATGGCAAACTATACTCTAAAGTAACAGGAAACGTTGTAACATACACATACAAAGTATCAGGCAACATGAAAGTTGGTGACTACACCATCACGGCTGTTTATACTGGTGGCACAACAAGAATTGAATGTGAATCAGTACTACATATAAGCTAAAAACTTATGCTTATGTGAACTTCTCCACCCCGACATTTTATTTCCTTTTTTTTATGAAAATCTGTACATTACATGTACATTCAGCTAATGATTTAATGATGAGTTGAAGGCTACACCCAATATAATTAATGATTACCCATACTATAATGATTGTGTTCATCAACAACTATTAAATTATCAACGGTTAAATAAATTACTTGGGTAGTTAGGTGCAGGGAAAAAATCCCCCAACACCATGAAAAAAAAAGTTATGGAAATGAGTTCATGAACTACTTGGGAAGCGGTATCGGTACATCCCCGACGAGAACATTGAACAAGTAGGGCTTCCCATCATTAATTGCTTTCTCTAGCCTGTCACCGAAGCAATCCAACGATGAAATATTAACTGCATCTATACCATAGGCTCTGGCAATAGCAACGAAGTCCGGATTAACCATTTTAACCTGATAGTTCGGATAATCGTTCATGTCCTGCCATTGCTTGATGATTCCCAGTAAGTTATTGTTAATTACGATGATGATTACCGGGAGATTGAATCTGCTGATAACTGCCAATTCCTCAATGGTCATCTGTAGGGCACCATCACCGGTTGCTGCGATGACCACATCATTCGGTCTTGCAAACGATGCACCAATACTTCCAGGCAACGCATAACCCATCGGAGCTAAGCCACCCGAGAACACAATCTGTGAAGGCTTTCTGACAGTAGTATTAATAGTGTAATATGTGGGGGTAGTACCTGCATCCAGTACTATAGTAACTTCATCATCCATCCTCTTTACTACCTCCAGTACTGCATCTTCCGGGTGTATGAGGTCACTGTCAGTCCTCACTGCATGATTTATATCATCATGGACGTGGAATATATCGTTAAGCCATGAAGCCGTATTGACATGGTAATCTTCATTATTTAGCTTCTCCAAAAACTCTTTCACATTAGCGTGGTGGAAGTTGTCAGCATACCTATGCCCCGTATTAGTGTTTACTTGGACTATGTTGTCACAGCGAACATGTTTTAATGTTCTTTCACTTAATCGTGTGCCCAGTGCAAGTATTAAGTCAGCATTCTCTGTTGCATAGACTGCCTTGGATGTAGCCCTTGCCCCGGTAAGTCCGAGATTCATAGGATTATCCTCGCTGATAACTCCACGTGCATGGAATGTAGTGGTAAGTGGTATGCCGGTTTTGCTGATAAAACATTTCAGCAGACCCATTGCATCTGCATAGATAACACCAGAACCGGCAATGATTAGTGGTCTTTCCGATTCTTCGATTAATCTGACAGTATCCACCACTGATTTTTCTGATACCTGCTTAATTCTTGAGCGTGTAATAATGCGGTGGTCAGTATTCATCAGCCTATTTTGCACATCCTTTGCTATGTTAATGTGGAACGGGCCGGTAACACCCTCAGACAATGAAGAAAAAATCTCCTCAATACAGTTATCCAAGACCTCACACGATGAAACATAAAAGGACTTGATAGTGACAGGCTTAAAAACCTCATTCAAATCAATATCCTGAAAATAGTCACTACCCTTACTTTCAACACAGACATCCCCTGTAATCACAATCAATGGTACATTATCCTTATATGCAGCACCCACACCCATTACAGTGTTCAATGCACCAGGACCGGCAGTGGCAAGACAAACACCAAACCTGCCAGTGACACGTGCATAAACATCAGCCGCATGAACAGCACCCTGCTCATGACCCATCAATATATGACTAATACTCGAGGAGCGTAGAGCCTCATAGATATCCAATACCTGCTCGCCGGGATAGCCGAAAACGTGTTTGACCCCAGCATCCTCCAGCCTACTGACAAGATATTCTGCAACACTTAATTTGGATTTCATAATACTGATCAATCCTCGAACTCCATATATGAACCGTCATACTCGCCAGAACCAGTCACTTCAAAGACAACAGCCTGAACAAAACGTTCACCACGTTTAATAGTGAATGGATATGAACCGTTATTCACTACAAGAAACTGCAAAGTACCATAAAATCCGGGATCACCAACAGCAGTATGAACGCTCACAAAACTACGCAGAAGGGTAGACCTTGGAAGATAAAGCATGGCATATCCCTTAGGAATCTTAATCTTACCCATAACAGATGCAATGTAACTGCAGCCAGGCTCAAGAGTATAAACATCACCCTCAACTTCTTCAAC